>NZ_BAAKJE010000027.1:0-125048 GCF_059704565.1 Massilia sp. NBRC 108631 | reverse complement strand
ATTCCGGCGAAGCGGTCAAGCTGTTCGTGGTGCGCAAAGACCCCAACCTGACCGCCGAAGCCATCCAGGAATTCTGCAAGCACGAACTGACCGCCTACAAGAAGCCGAAATACATCGAGTTCCGCGACGAGCTGCCGAAAACCAACGTCGGCAAAATCCTGCGTCGCCAGCTGCGTGACGAAAAGCAAGCCGCCTGAAGACCTGAATAGTTTCACCCCCGCAAAATGGGGTCAGGGTTAATTAAAAGTTGCACTTTTAATTAACCCTGACCCCATTTTGCTGTTCGGAACGGTGAAGCTGGCAAGGGTGGCGATGGGGCTGGCGGGGTTGCGCACGTCGTCCAGGCCCAGGAACTGCACGCGGCTGCGCTCGGGGCCGATGTCGAACAGCATGTAGCCGCGCTTGTCGCTGCGGCCGTATTTGAGCTGCGGGTTCATGTCGACGTATTGCAGCGTGCGCGCCTGCGCGCGCGAGCCGGAGGTGATGGAGGTGCCGCAGAACTCGGTCGCCAGCACGGGGTTGCCGGCGCCGGCGGGACGGCGGCCGTCGCGCGTGAGCTCGGCGGCGTAGAAGGTGTGCACGTCGCCGGACAGCACCAGCGGGTTGGCCGCGCCGCTGCCCTGCAGCGCGTCGTACAGGCGCTGGCGCGCCGCCGGGTAGCCGTCCCAGCCGTCGGTCCAGTAGCGGCCTGCCTCGCCGTTCACCAGCGGCACCTGGCTGCCGCCGGCCATCAGGGTTTGCTGCGCCAGGATGTTCCAGCGCGCCGTCGACTCCTTCAGCCCCTGTTCCAGCCAGCGCTGCTGTCCGCGGCCCAGCATTTCGCGCGCCGGGTCGCGCAGCTCGGCGCAGGCGCGCCAGTAGACCGAGCTGGAGCCGCCGCGCCCGACAGTGCAGGCTTGCGGCGCGCGGTGCTGGCGGTTGTCGAGCACGTGGAAGCGCGCCAGCCGGCCCCAGTCGTAGCGCTGGTGCATGCGCAGCGTGCCGTAGCCGCCGCCCTGCAGCGTGAGGCGGATCGGCTGGTGCTCGTAGTAGGCCTGGTAGGCGGCGGCGCGGCGCGCGGCGAAGGTGGCGGACAGTCGCTCGTCGCGGTCGGCGGCGTAGTCGTTGGCCACTTCGTGGTCGTCCCAGGTGAGTATCCACGGCGCGGCGCGGTGCGCGGCCTGCAGGTCGGCGTCGCTTTTGTATTGCGCGTAGCGGGCGCGGTACTGCTCCAGCGTGTAGCTTTCGTCCGAGCGCACGGCACGGCCGGGATGCTGGCGCTGGTAGGCGCCCCATTCGTAGATGTAGTCGCCGAGGAAGGCCACCAGGTCGGGCGCGGCGGCGGCGATGTGGCGGTGCGCGGCGTAGCTGCCGAACTCCCAGTGCTGGCAGGAGGCCACGGCCAGCTTGAGCGCGGCCGGCATACTGTCCGGCGCGGGCGCGGTGCGGGTGCGGCCCACCGGGCTGACGGCGTCGCCCAGCATGAAGCGGTACCAGTACCAGCGGCCGGGCTCCAGCCCGGCCACGTCCACATGCACGCTGTGCGCCAGTTCGGGGGCGGCCAGCGCGCTGCCCCTGGCGGCAATGCTGCGGAAGGCTTCGTCGTGCGCCACTTCCCAGCGCACGGCCATGGCCAGCGGCGGCATGGCGGCCGCGTTGAACGGGTCGTACAGGATGCGGGTCCACAGCACCACGGATGTGGGCAGCGGCGAGCCGGAGGCCACGCCGAGGGAGAAGGGGTAGCCGGCGCCGTTCAGGGCGCCCGGGCTGGGCTGCCCGGCGCCGCCGCGGGCGCGCGCCTGTCCACCTGGCTGTCCGCGCGCCGGCTCGCTGCCGGCGAGTGTGGCGCCGGCGGCGGCCATCGCGGCGAGCGCCGATAGACGGGCTCCGCTCAGCAGGAGGATGCGGCGTCCTGGCTCCATGCGCGGGCGACGTCGCGCTTACAGCAGCGTTTCCAGCGGCGGCACCTGGCGCGGCTTGCGGTCCGGGCCGGTGGCGACGTAGGTCAGCGTGGCTTCGGTTACCTTGACGGTGCACGCCTGCAGGCGGTTGCGCTCCGCGTACACTTCCACGTTCACGGTGATGGAAGTGTTGCCGACCTTGATGATGTCGGCGTAGAAGGACAGCAGATCGCCGACGAAGACGGGGTTTTTGAACACAAAGGAGTTCACCGCCACGGTGGCCACGCGGCCATTGGCGCGCCGCGTGGCGGGCAGCGAGCCGGCGATGTCCACCTGCGCCATGATCCAGCCGCCGAACACGTCGCCGTAGACGTTGGCGTCGGACGGGGCGGGCATGACGCGCAGTTCGGGCATTTTCCCCGGCGGCAGGCCTTGCCGTTCCGGCGCCTGGGGCGCGGCAGCTGCAACGGCCGCAGTGGTGGTGTTTTCGGGCGTGGTCATCGTGATGTCTCGGTAAGGGCTACAATTGGGACTGATTGTAAACCACGGAAGCCCCGTTTCGCCATGCGCCGCTCAGCCACCTCGCCCCCACCGCCACCCGCTCCAGACGCCGCCGGCAAGCCGCCGCGCAGCGACATGGCCACCCTGAAGACCCTGATTCCCTACCTGTGGGTCTATAAATGGCGCGTGCTGGCCGCGCTGCTTTGCCTGATCGGTGCCAAGATGGCCAACGTGGGCGTGCCGGTGGTGCTGAAAAAGCTGGTGGACGAGATGACCATTTCGCCGTCGCACCCGCACGCGCTGCTGGTGCTGCCGCTCGGCGCCCTGGTGGCTTACGGCCTGCTGCGCCTGTCGACCACGGTGTTCACCGAGCTGCGCGAGTTCCTGTTCGCGCGCGTGACGCAGCGCGCCGTGCGCACCATCGCGCTCAAGGTGTTCCGCCATTTGCACTCGCTGTCGCTGCGCTTCCACCTGAACCGCCAGACCGGCGGCATGACGCGCGACATCGAGCGCGGCACGCGCGGCGTCGGTTCGCTGATCTCGTACACGCTGTTCAACATCCTGCCCACGCTGGTGGAGATTTCGCTGGTGCTGGCCTACCTCGTTACGCATTACGACATCTGGTTCAGCGCCATCACCTTCGTGGCGCTGGTGTCCTATATCGTGTTCACCATCACGGTCACCGACTGGCGCACGCACTTCCGCCGCACCATGAACGACCTCGATTCCAAGGCCAACACCAAGGCCATCGATTCGCTGATCAACTACGAAACCGTGAAGTACTTCGGCAACGAGGACTACGAGGCCAGGCGTTACGACGAGGGCCTGCAGCGCTTCGAGTCGGCTGCGGTGAAGTCGCAGACCTCGCTGTCCTTCCTGAACACCGGCCAGTCGCTGATTATTGCCACCGCTGTCACGCTGATCCTGTGGCGCGCCACGCAAGGCGTCATCGACGGCAAGATGACCCTGGGCGACCTGGTGCTGGTGAATGCCTTCATGATCCAGCTCTACATCCCGCTCAATTTCCTGGGTGTGATCTACCGCGAGATCAAGCAAAGCCTGGCCGACATGGAGCGCCTGTTCTCGCTGCTGGACCAGAACCGCGAAGTGGCGGACGCACCGGACGCCAAGCCGCTGCACACCCAGGGCGCGCAGCTGCGTTTCGCGCACGTGGACTTCAGCTACGAGTCCAAGCGGCAGATCCTGTTCGACGTCGACTTCACCATCGCGGCCGGCACCACCACGGCGGTGGTGGGGCACAGCGGTTCGGGCAAGTCCACCCTGTCGCGCCTGCTGTATCGCTTCTATGAAGTGAACCAGGGCGCCATCACCATCGACGGCCAGGACCTGCGCGCGGTGACGCAGGATTCGCTGCGCCACGCGATCGGCATCGTACCGCAGGACACGGTGCTGTTCAACGACACCATCGAGTACAACATCGCCTACGGCAAGCCCGGCTCCAGCAAGGAGGACATCGTGGCCGCTGCCAAGGCGGCGTCGATCCACGACTTCATCGCCAGCCTGCCGGACGGCTACGCCACCATGGTGGGCGAGCGCGGCCTGAAACTGTCCGGCGGCGAGAAGCAGCGCGTGGCCATCGCGCGCACCCTGCTGAAGAACCCGGCCATCCTGATCTTCGATGAAGCCACCTCCGCGCTGGACTCGAAGGCCGAGCAGGCCATCCAGGCCCAGCTCAAAGAGATTGCCAGGCACCGCACCACCATGGTCATTGCGCACCGCCTGTCGACGGTGGTGGACGCGGAGCAGATCATTGTGCTCGACCATGGCCGCATCGTGGAGCGCGGCACGCACCAGTCGCTGCTGGCGGCGGACGGGCTGTATGCGCAGATGTGGCAGCGCCAGCAGGCCAAGGTGGAAGAAGAAGTAGAGTAAAAAAAAAGGCTTCCCGAGGGAAGCCTTTTTTAGGTCCGTGCCGAAGATTACGGCAGCGGCGAATCCGACAGTTCCTTGTCCAGCGGGGCAACCAGTTCGCCCTCCCACTTGGCCACCACGGCGGCGGCCACGCTGTTGCCGATCACGTTGGTGGCGGAGCGCGCCATGTCCAGGAAGTGGTCGATACCGAGCAGCAGCAGCAGGCCGGCTTCAGGGATGTTGAACTGGCCCAGGGTGGCGGCGATCACCACCAGCGAAGCGCGCGGCACGCCGGCAATACCCTTGGAGGTCAGCATCAGCACGGCCATCATGGTCAGCTGCGTGGCCATCGACAGTTCAATGCCGTAAGCCTGCGCGATGAACACGGTGGCGAAGGTGCAGTACATCATCGAGCCATCCAGGTTGAAGGAATAGCCGATCGGCAGCACGAAGGAGGCGATGCGGTTGCGCACGCCGAAACGCTCCAGACCTTCCAGCGTTTTCGGATAGGCCGCTTCGCTCGAGGCGCAGGAGAAGGCCAGCAGGGCCGGGCCCTTCATTTCGTTCATCAGGGCGAAGATGCGGCGGCCCAGGAAGATGAAACCGGCGAAGATCAGCAGGCCCCACAGGATGCCGATGCTCAGGTAGAACTCGGCCATGAACACGCCATAGGTGCCCAGCACGCCCACGCCGCTCTTGGCGATGGTGCCTGCCACGGCCGCGAACACGGCCACCGGTGCGAAGTTCATCACATAGCCGGTCACCTTCAGCATGATGTGGGCCAGGCCGTCGACCGCGTCCACCAGCGGTTCAGCCTTCACGCCCACCGCGGCGGCGGCGGTGCCGAAGAACAGCGAGAAGATCACGATCTGCAGGATTTCATTCTTGGCCATGCCGTCGATGATGGAGGCCGGCACCAGGTGGGTGATGAACTCTTTCAGCGACAGGCCGGTGGCAGCGATGCCGGATGGCGTGGTGACCGCCGGCAGGTGGCCCACCAGGGCGTCGCCCGGGCGGAAGATGTTGACCATGACGAGGCCCAGCAGCAGCGACATGACGGAGGCGATGAAGAACCAGCCCAGCGTCTTCAGGCCGATGCGGCCCACTTCCTTGGCGTCGCCCATGCGCGCGATACCTACCACCAGGGTGGCAAACACCAGCGGAGCGATGATCATCTTGATCAAACGCAGGAAGATGGTGGTCAGATAAGACATATACTCGGCAAAGCTGCCAGGATTGGCCAGGCCGACGTTGGCGAAATACCCCACGATGATGCCTAGCACCAGGCTAACCATGATGTAGGTTGTCAAATTATTGCGTGTTTTCATAGGCGGGGTTTCCTGTGGTAGTGTCTCTAAACTGCGCGCCATTGGGTAAATGGCCGGTAGAATGTTGTTTGTGTGATCAATAACTGAGCAAGTGTCGCAGTATCCTTGCGGCCCAGTAGCGTGTCAAGCAACTGTGTCACGAGGCATACATCGCGTGAAATAAACAGTTTGCGGGCCGAATTTTAAACGCAAAAAATGATAGCCATAAAAAAACTCAATAAATGGTACGGCCAGTTCCAGGTGCTCACCGACTGCAGCACCGAGGTGGCCAAGGGCGATGTCATGGTGATTTGCGGACCTTCCGGCTCGGGGAAATCCACGCTGATCAAGACCGTCAACGGCCTGGAACCGTTCCAGGAGGGCGAAATCATCGTCGATGGCACCTCCGTCGGCGCCAAGGGCACCGACCTGCCGGCGCTGCGCGCGCGCATCGGCATGGTGTTCCAGAATTTCGAGCTGTTCCCGCACCTCTCCGTGCGCGAGAACCTCACGCTGGGACAGGTCAAGGTGCTGGGCCGCAGCAAGGACGAAGCCAATGAGCGCGGCCTGAAATACCTGGACCGCGTCGGCCTGCTGGCGCAGCAGGACAAATTCCCCAACCAGCTGTCCGGCGGCCAGCAGCAGCGCGTGGCCATTGCGCGCGCCTTGTCGATGGACCCGATCGCCATGCTGTTCGACGAGCCCACATCGGCGCTGGACCCGGAAATGATCAATGAAGTGCTGGACGTGATGGTGGGCCTGGCGCAGGAAGGCATGACCATGATGGTGGTCACGCACGAAATGGGCTTTGCGAAAAAGGTGGCCAACCGGGTAGTATTCATGGACAAGGGCCATATCCTGGAGGACTGCTCGAAGGACGAATTCTTCGGCGCGCCGCGCTCCGAACGGGCAAAGGACTTTTTGGCGCGTATTATTCACTAGGCCATTTCGGAATCGGGCATCACGTTGTTGAACTTCTTACCGGAGGAATCATGACGTTGAAATCACTGCTGGCTATCTTCATGTGCATGGCCACCGCTACGGCGGCGGCGCAGGAACTCACCGGCACCCTGGCCAAGATCAAGCGCACCGGCACCATCACGCTGGGCGTGCGCGACGGCTCGGTGCCATTCTCCTACCTGGACGACAAGCAGCAGTACATCGGCTATTCGGTCGACCTGTGCATGAAGATCGTCACCGCCGCGCAGAAGCAGCTGGGCATGACGTCGGTGAAGGTGACGATGAACCCGGTCACGCCGGCCAACCGCATCCCGCTCATGGCCAACGGCACCATCGACCTCGAATGCGGCTCCGCCACCAACAACGCCGAACGCCAGAAGCAGGTTGCCTTCGCGCCCACCATGTTCGTGGTGGCCAACAAGCTGCTGGTGAAGAAATCCTCGGGCATCAAGAGCCTGGCCGACATGAAGGGCAAGCCGCTGGTGGTCACCGCCGGCACCACCACCCAGAAGCAGCTGACCATCCTGAACAACGAAATGGGCCTCGGCATGACCATCCTGGTCGGCAAGGACCACCCGGAGTCGTTCCTGATGCTGGAGACCGGCCGCGCGGTGGCGCAGGCCAACGACGACATCCTGCTGGCCGCGCAAGTGGCCGCCGCCAAGAATCCGGGCGATTACGAGATCACCAGGGAGGCGCTGTCGGTCGAACCGTACGGCATCATGCTGCGCCGCGAGGATCCGGCCTTCAAGCAGCTGGTGGACGCCACCCTGGCGCGCTTCTACCAGAGCGAGGACTTCAAGAAGGTGTACGACAAGTGGTTCATGTCGCCCATCCCGCCCAAGGGCATCAATCTCAATTTCCCCATGCCGCCGCAGCTGCAGGCCGTGCTGGCCAAGCCGACCGATTCGCCCGATCCGGCCGCCTATGCGGCGGTGCCGGCCGCGCAGCAGGCCGCCGCCAGGAAGAAACCGAAATAAGCCGGCGCCGGCGGCCGCAGCATGAACTACAACTGGAACTGGCGCATCTTCTGGGATGAGTCGCCGGACGGCGTCCACACCTACTGGGAAACGCTGGTTGACGGCCTGCAATGGACGCTGGCCGCGTCGCTGTGCGGCTGGATCATGGCGCTGGCGCTGGGCGTATTGATCGGCACCGCGCGCACCTTGCCCGACACCCGCGCCGGCGCCGTGCTGCGCCGCCTTGGCACCGCCTATATCGAACTGTTCCGCAACGTGCCGCTGCTGGTGCAGATGTTCCTGTGGTACTTCGTCATGCCCGAACTGGTGCCGGCCGACACCGGCGCCTGGCTCAAGGCGCTGCCGAACGCGCCCTTCGTCACGGCCGTCATCTCGCTCGGCTTCTACACCTCGGCGCGGGTGGCGGTGCAGGTCACTGCCGGCATCGAGTCGCTGTCGGGAGGGCAGGGCACGGCGGCGCTGGCGCTCGGCCTGTCGCGCTGGCAGGCCTACCGCTACGTGCTGCTGCCGCTGGCCTTCCGCGTCATCCTGCCGCCGCTCACCAGCGAATTCCTCAACATCATCAAGAACAGCTCCATCGCGCTGACCATCGGCCTGACCGAGCTGACCGCCAGCGCGCGCGCCATCCAGGAGTTCTCCTTCCAGGTGTTCGAGGCGTTTTCCGCCGCCACGCTGATCTACGTCACCGTCAACATCGTCGTGGTGGGTCTGATGCATCTGCTCGAGCGCAAGCTGGCGCTGCCCGGCACTTTCCAGTCCGGCGGGGTGCGCTGACATGTTCGCCGGCTTCGACTTCGACGTTATCGCCCGCTCCTGGGTCTACCTGTTCCAGGTCGGCATGCTGTTTACGCTGGAGCTCACCGTGTTCGCCATGCTGGGCGGCGTGGTGCTGGGCACCCTGCTGGCGCTGGGGCGCCTGTCTTCCAACCCGGTGCTGTCGCTGCTGGCGTCCGGCTATGTGAACCTGATGCGCGCCGTGCCGCTGGTGCTGGTGATCTTCTGGTTCTACTTCCTGGTGCCCTACATCGGCGCCTGGATCATCGGCTCGCCCGAGCCGGTCAAGGTGGGCGCATTCTGGTCGGCGCTGATCACCTTCATCCTGTTCCAGGCCGCCTACTACTGCGAGATCATGCGCGGCGGCATACAGTCCGTGGCGCGCGGGCAGATGCTGGCGGCGCAGGCGCTGGGCATGGGCTACTGGCAGGTGATGGGCCATGTGATCCTGCCGCAGGCCTTCCGCAACATGCTGCCGGTGCTGCTCACCCAGACCATCGTGCTGTTCCAGGACGTGTCGCTGGTGTACGTATTGTCGGTGGCGGACTTCGTCGGCGCCGCCAGCAAGGTGGCGCAGCGCGACGGCAGGCTGGTGGAAATGTACTTGTTCGTGGCGGTAGTGTATTTCGCGGCGTGCAGCCTGCTGTCCTGGCTGGTGCGCAAGCTGCAGCGCAAAGTGGCCATCATCCGGTAATATGCGCGCACTCGAATTTCCAGGGACACTGCCATGCCGTCGATGAAAACCCTCTCCGCCGCGCTGTTTACGCTCGGCCTGCTCCATAGCGCACACGCCACCGACAAGATCGCGGCCGACCTGGTGCTGACCCAGGCTACGCTGATCGACGTCGCAGCCGGCAAGGCCGTCAAAGGCAAGTCCGTGGTGCTCAAGGGCGACACCATCCTGGCCGTGGTGGACGACAAAGCGCTGAAGAACTACGCACCGAAGAAGACCATCCGCTTGCCGGGCAAATACCTGATGCCCGGCCTGTGGGACACCCATGTGCACTTCGGCGGCGGGCCGGAACTGATCGAAGAAAACAAGCAGCTGATGCCGCTCTACCTGGCGCACGGCATCACCGCCGTGCGCGACTGCTCGGGCGACCTGGCCGGCACGGTGCTGGACTGGCGCGCGCAAGTCGCCGCGGGCAAGATGAGCGGCCCCACCATCTTCACCTCCGGCCAGAAGCTGGAGGGCATCAAGCCGCTGTGGAAGGGCACCATCGAAGTCGGCAACCCGGCGGAAGTGAGCGCCGCGCTGGACCAGCTGCAGGGCCAGAAGGTGGACTTCGTGAAGATCACCGAAAACACGCTCACGCCGGCGCTGTACCTGGAAGCGCTGAAGCAGGCCAGGCAGCGCGGCATGCGCACCTCCGGCCACGTGCCGGTGCAGCTCACGCTGGACACCATGTTCAACGCCGGCCTGGGCACGGTGGAACACCAGTCCTACCTGCTGCGCGCAGCCACTCCGCGCGAGGCCGAGCTGACGGCGCAGGTGGCCGAAGGCAAGCTGACCAGCCGGGACGCCATGAAGCTGAGCCTGGAAAGCTACGACGAAGCGGCCGCGCGCGCCGCCTTCAAGCGCATGGCCGCCGCCGGCACGGCCATCGTGCCCACGCTGTACGGTTCCTACGTCACCGCCTATCTCGACAAGAACGACCACGGCAAGGACGCCTACCTGCAATACATCGGCAAAGGCCTGCGCGCCACCTACGACTGGCGCGTGCAGCGCGCCGCCAAGGACGGCCCGGAAGCGGTCGCCCTGCGCCACGCCCTGTTCGAGAAATCCGCCGCGCTGCTGCCCATCCTGGCGCAGGAAGGGGTCAGCATCGTGGCCGGCACCGACGCCGGCTTCCTGAACTCGTTCGACTATCCCGGCCAGGCGCTGCACGACGAAATCGGCCTGTACGTGAAATACGGCCTGACGCCGGCGCAGGCGCTGCAGAGCGCCGTCATCGCCGGCCCGCGTTTCCTGGGCAAATTGGACCGCTATGGCAGCGTAGCGGAAGGCAAAGCCGCCGACCTGCTGGTGCTGGACGCGGACCCGCTGCTGGACATCGCCGCCACCCGCAAGGTCCGCATGGTGGTCAGCCGCGGCACCGCGTACGACCGCGCCGCGCTCGACAAGATGTTGGCAGACGTGAAAGCCTGGGTGGCCGCACAGGACGCGAAGTAGTCATTCGTAATGTGACCACATGCGCAGGACGCGGACCGTCTTTCGGTCCGCGATGATTTCGTAGACCAGCCGGTGATGAATATTGATGCGCCCGGAATAGGTGCCCGCCAGATCGCCGACAAGTTTTTCGTAGCGCGGCGGAGTGGCAAGGGGATCTGACGCCAGGATGTCGAGCAGGACATGCGCCTTGTCTTTTAAGCCAGCGGCGGCGATTTTTTGCGCATCTTTCTGCGCCTGCCTGGTAAAAACCAGGCGCCAGCGCACCAGCTTAGTTCCTCGCTGCTGTTTTCCAACGGCTCGGCCATTCCTGCGCGTATGGACTCGCGCATGCCCGGCACGGACAGGACGAAAAGGGTTTCCTGTACTGCGGCCCAGTCCTCGGCCGAAACGAGCACGGCGCTGCCGTTTGGCCCGGTAATGGTGACCGGCGTATGATTGCTTGCCGTTTCATCAATCAAGCTATGAAGACGGGCGCTGGCGTCGCTGGCGGAAATCGTATCCATGAGTAGCCTCCACGTAGGATTTCACGGCACGCCACTGGCGATGCCCTGTCAAACGGTCTGCGCAACTGTGCGTCATGCCGGGCGCAGAGGGTAAAATGGCGGCATTCCTCACTGAGAGCAGCCGCCATGTCCAACATTGCAACCCCTGACAGCATCACCATCATCCGCCCAGACGACTGGCATTTGCACCTGCGCGACGGCGCCACCATGGCCAGCGTGCTGCCGCACAGCGCGCGCCAGTTCGGCCGCGCCATCGTCATGCCCAACCTGAAGCCGCCGGTCACCACCGTGGCCGCCGCCGAGGCCTACCGCAGCCGCATCCTGGCCGCGCTGCCGGAAGGCATGAGCTTCCAGCCTTTGATGACGCTGTACCTGACCAACAATACCGACCCGGACGAGATCCGCCGCGCCGTCGACAGCGGTGTCGTGCACGCCGTGAAGCTGTACCCGGCCGGCGCCACCACCAACTCCGACGCCGGCGTGACCGACCTGAAAAACTGCTACAAGACGCTGGAAGTGATGCAGGAACTGGATCTGCCTTTCCTGGTGCATGGGGAAGTGACCGATCCGGAAGTGGACGTGTTCGATCGTGAAGCGGTCTTCATCGAACGCGTGATGCGCCCGCTGCGCAAGGACTTCCCGGAGCTGAAAGTGGTGTTCGAGCACATCACCACCCGCCAGGCGGCAGAATACGTGGCTGAAGCGGAAGGCCCGATCGCCGCCACCATCACCGCGCACCACTTGCTGTACAACCGCAACGAGATCTTCAAGGGCGGCATCCGCCCGCACTACTACTGCCTGCCGATCCTGAAGCGCGAAGAGCACCGCCTGGCGCTGATGACGGCCGCCACCAGCGGCGACGAGCGCTTTTTCCTCGGCACCGACTCCGCGCCGCACGCGCAGGGCGCCAAGGAACACGCCTGCGGCTGCGCCGGCTGCTACACCGCGCTGCACGCGATGGAAATGTACGCCGAGGCCTTCGAGCGCGCCGGCGCGCTGGACAAGCTGGAAGCGTTCGCCAGCCTGAACGGCCCGGCCTTTTACAACCTGGAGCCGAACGCCGGCACCATCACCCTGCGCCGCGAGCAGTGGACGCTGCCGGCTACGCTGCCGCTGGGCGAGCTGGAGGTGGTGCCGCTGAACGCGGGCGAAACCATCAATTGGAAGATGGCGTAAGGCTGGCTACTAGCGTGTTTGCAGCAATCGACTGGGCGCGTCCCTGGTACCACTCGGTGCGCGCCGCTGCTGCGGCGGCGCGTGTCGACAGCGACTTCGGCGCGGCCAGCATCATCCCCTTCTTCAACGCGCAAGCGGGCGCGCGCGAATTGTGCAATCATCAAGGGCTGCCGCTGGCGTTCGTGCCGCAAAGCGCGCTGCCGGAAGGCGTGGCCTACGAGGAGTTCATCGGCGCCACGGGCGGCGTGCCCACGCGCGAAAACCTGCACGACTTTTTCAACGCCCTGGTGTGGCTCAGCTTCCCGCGCATCAAGCGCCAGCTGAACGCCTTGCAGGCCGCGCAGATCGCGCAGGACGGCGTCGGCAAATCGCGCGGACCGGCGCGCGACGCCGCCACGCTGTTCGACGAGAACGCCGCGCTGCTGGTGGTACACGACACGCAGCAGGGCAGGGCGCTGGTGCAGGCGCTGCGCGGCCACGACTGGCGCACGGCGTTTGTCGGCCGGCGCGCGCTGTTCGGCGAAGGGCAGGCACAGGTCTGGCTGTTCGGCCACGCGCTGATGGAAAAACTGGTGGCGCCGTACAAGGCCATCACCGCCCACACCCGCGTGGTGATGGCGGACGAAGGCTACTTCGCGCTCGACCGCGCCGCCCAGCATGCCTGGCTGGACGCGGAAGTGGCGCGGCAACTGCAGGACGAAGGATTGAGCAAGGCCTCCTTCACCCCGCTGCCGGTGCTCGGCGTGCCGGGCTGGTGGCCGCAGCAGGACGAAGAATTCTATAGCGACGCCGCGGTCTTCCGCCCGAAGCGTCAACATGCAACCCGTAGGGCGGGTTAGCGCGGAACGCGCCTGACCCGCCGCAGCGCCGCCCGTGCGGCAGAAAGCGAAAGAAACGATGGACAAGGCAATCCGCTGGGGCATACTGGGCACGGGAAAAATCGCCAAGGCAATGGCGGAAGGCCTGCGCGACACCCCCGGCGCCGAACTGGTAGCGGTAGCATCGCGCACGCAGGAAAGCGCGGACGAGTTCGGCGCGCAATACGGCGTAAAGCGCCGCCACGCCAGCTACCAGGCGCTGGCCGACGACCCGCACGTGGACGTCATCTACATCGCCACCCCGCACCCCATGCACTACGAGAATGCCATCATGTGCCTGAACGCCGGCAAGGCGCTGCTGGTGGAAAAATCGTTCACCGTGAACCGCCGCCAGGCCGAAGAAATCGTCGCCCTCGCGCGCGAGAAAAAGCTGTTCATGATGGAAGCCATGTGGAGCCGATTCATGCCGGCCATCGTGGAAGCCAAGCGCATCGTGGACAGCGGCGACATCGGCAAGCCCGCCGGCGTCACCGCGGACTTCGGCTTCGCCTCGGACGCCGGCCCTGAGCACCGCCTGTTCAACCCCGAGCTGGGTGGCGGCTCGCTGCTCGACCTGGGCATCTACCCGCTGTCGCTGTCGGCCTATTTCCTCGGGCCGGTCGCCTCGGTGCAGGCGCAGGGCGAACTGGGCGCCACCGGTGTCGACGTGCAGGCCGCGTTCACGCTCAAGCATGAAAGCGGCGCCGTGTCCTCCTGCCTGTCCAGCCTGCGCGCCCGCACGCCGTGCGAACTGACCATCTCCGGCGACAAGGGCCATGTGCGGCTGAACTCGCGCTTCCACTACACCAATTCGCTGACGGTGGAACTGGCCGATGGCAGCAAGACCGAGCTGCTCATTCCGCGCAGCGGCAACGGCTACCCGCACGAGGCGGCCGAAGTGGTGCGCTGCCTGCGCGCCGGTCTGCTGGAGAGCCCGGTTATGCCGCTCGACGAGAGCATCGCCCTGATGGGCATCCTCGACACCATGCGCGCCCAGATCGGCGTGCGCTACAGCGCCGACGCGTCGTAACCGCATCAACAACAAACCATAAAAACCAGGAGCCACGCCATGTTCACATCAGACCGCGTACCGACGCTCAAATCCGTGCTGCTGGCCAGCGGCGTGGTGCTGACTTTGGCCATGGGCGTGCGCCACGGTTTCGGCTTCTGGATGCAGCCCATCTCGGAAGCCAACGGCTGGACCCGCGAAACCTATTCGCTGGCGCTGGCCCTGCAGAACCTGTTGTGGGGCGCTTTCGGTCCCTTCGCCGGCATGGCGGCGGACCGCTTCGGCACCATGCGCGTGGTGCTGGTCGGCGCGCTCAGCTACATGGCTGGCCTGGTGTGGATGGCGGTGGTCACGCAGCCCACGCTGTTCATCGCCGGCTCCGGCGTATTCATCGGCCTCGGGCTGTCCTGCACCGCGTTCGGCGCGGTCAGCGGCATCATCGGCCGCGTGGCGCCGGTGGAGCGGCGTTCGTGGGCCTTCGGCGTGTCCGGCGCCGCCAGTTCCTTCGGCCAGTTCCTCATGATGCCGCTGGAGCAGTACCTGATTTCGTCGATCGGCTGGCAGGGCGCCTTCTACATGCTGGCGGCGGCGGTCATCATCGCCATGGTGCCGATGGCCTTCTTCCTGCGCGAGCCGCCGGTGGCGCCGGCCGGCGCCGCGCACCAGAGCATCGGCGATGCCTTCGGCGAAGCGATGCGCAACCGTTCCTTCCTGTTCCTGGTGGCGGGCTATTTCGTGTGCGGCTTCCAGGTGGTGTTCATCGCGGTGCACCTGCCGGCCTACCTGAAGGACAAGGGCATGGCGGACCCCAGGCTGGCCGTGATGGCGCTGGCGCTGATCGGCCTGTTCAACATCTTCGGTTCCTACTACGCCGGCAAGTGGGGCGGCATGGTGCCCAAACGCTACCTGCTGTCGGGGATCTACTTCATCCGCTCCATCGTGATCGGGTTGTTCCTGCTGGCGCCCCTGTCTTCCATGTCGGTGTACCTGTTCGCGGCGGCCATGGGCTTCATCTGGCTGTCCACGGTGCCGCTCACCAACGGCGTTATCGCGGGCATCTTCGGCGTCAAGCACATGTCCATGCTGGCTGGCGTGGTGTTCTTCTCGCACCAGATCGGCAGTTTCCTCGGCGTGTGGCTGGGAGGCTACCTGTTCGCCTTGCAGGGCAATTACAACGTGGTGTGGGGCATTGCGATTGCGCTGGGCGTGATGGCGGGGCTGGCCAATCTGCCGGTGGACGAGCGTCCGCTGGCGCGCGGCGCGCTCAAGCCTGCGTAGGCGCGGGAGGGCAGCATGAAGGTCTGGCTGATACGTGCGGCAATGGCGGGCGTGCTGGCGCTGGTGTTCCTGGCCTACTTGCGGCCGGAATTCTTGCTGGACTTGGGCGCGCGCTTCTTGATGTGCTTCTGAGGCGCCGCTTTGCCGGTATTGCCCGCATTGGCTTTGCTGGAGCTCTTCTCTGTCTTGCCAGTCTTGCCTGTTTTCCCGGCCTTTCCTGCCTTCGCGGGCGCCACGTAGGGCGCTTTGGTGACAAAGCTGCCGTCGGTCGAGGTGTACTGCTTGGCGTTCAGCGCCGACGGCAGCGCGATGTCTTCCAGGCCCGCCAGCAGATGCCCCGGGTCGGTGCGGGCGCCGTTGTAGAACGCTTCCAGGTGCAGGTGCGGGCCGGTTGAGTGGCCGGTTTGGCCGGACTGGCCGATAGACTGGCCGGCCTTCACTTCGTCGCCGACCTTCACGTCGCGCGTGTTCAGGTGTGCGTACAGCGATTTGAAGCCGTTCAAGTGCTCGATCACCACCACTTCGCCGTACTTCTTGTCGCCCAGGTAGCGGTTGGTGGATGCCACCACCACGCCACTGTCGGTTGCCTTGACGGGCGTGCCGACCGGGGTGGAGATGTCGACGCCGCCGTGGGCGCGCCGGCCGCGCAGCGCGCCGAAGAAGCTGCTGACGCGGGCTTTGGCGCTTTCCAGCGGCCACAGCCACCTGGATTTCGGCTTCTCTGCTGCGGCTGTTCCAGTTTCAGGCGTCGCCGCCACCGGCGCCGGCGCTGGTTTCGGACCCAGCATCGCGCCCAGCATGGCGCCAGCTGTCGTTCCCACTGCCGTCACCACCGTCACGCCCAGCGTGGAACTTGCTGATGCGGTGGCGGTAGCCCCGGCCGCTGCCGTCGCCGCTGGCGCCGGCGACGTCGATGCAGCAGCCGCAGCGGCCGCCGGTGCGTGCGCCGGCGTTGCAGGCGTAGGCGCGGATGGCGCGGCCACAGCTACCGCAGGTGTGACGGGGCCTGCCACGTACTGCTGGTCGGCATGCGCGGGCTTCGCCAGTTGCAAACAGGCTGCAGCGACGGCCAGGGACAGGATGGAGGTGGAGAGTGTGCGCATTAGGTGGGCGAGTTTCGCACACCCCGTTCCATCGCGCAACTTCATGCAATTACTGCAACTCTGTCGGCGTCATCAGCCACCGCTTGGCGACTTGGCCCAGCGGGCTTGGTACACACGCCCCGCCGGCCGGTTGCGCCGCCGTCAGCGGCAAATACTGTTCCAGCCTGTGCCTCACAATGAGCCTGATCTTCTTCGCGCTGATCAAAATCTGCGGTATCGCCTTGCCGCAGCTCAGTAGTGAAGAGGAGCGCGCGGTGCGCGTGCTGTCCGAGATGAAGGTGCCGCATCCACTCGCGCCCAAGGGCGACGCTGCGCTGACCGGCAGTTCGACCCTCTCCTGGCCGGGCGAAACGGTGGAGGATGCGTCCCGGACCCAGGCGGCGCTGGCTTGGCTGACGAAACTGAGTCCGGCCTGGCAGAGCAACCTGGCACACTTGCCAGGCAGCCCGCTGTGGCTGGCCGTGGCGAGCTAGCCATCCTGGCGCACGGCTAGGCTACACTTTCAGGAACTCTTCGCGGCCGCCGAGCCAGCGCTCCAGATGGGTTGCCACGGTTTCCGCGCTGGCCGGATCGTGCAGCAGGGCGTGGGCGGCGTCGCGCGCCTGGTCCACCAGCCAGCCGTCGGTCTCCAGGTCGGCGAAGCGCAGCATGGCCTGGCCGCTCTGGCGCGAGCCGAGGAATTCGCCGGGGCCGCGTATCTCCAGGTCGCGCCGTGCGATCTCGAAGCCGTCGGTGGTCTCGCGCATCGTCATCAGGCGCTGCCTTGCGATCTGGCCCAGCGGGCTTTGGTACAGCAGCAGGCACACGCTGGCCGCCGAGCCGCGCCCCACGCGCCCGCGCAGCTGGTGCAGCTGAGACAGGCCGAAGCGCTCGGCGTGTTCGATCACCATCAGCGAGGCGTTCGGCACGTCCACGCCCACCTCGATCACGGTGGTGGCCACCAGCACCTGCATCTGATTGGCGCTGAAGGCGTCCATGATGGCCTGCTTCTCGGCCGGCTTCAGGCGGCCGTGCACCAGGCCCACGTTCAGGTCCGGCAGCGCTTCGGCCAGCAACTGGTGGGTCTCGGTGGCGGTTTGCAGCTGCAGCGCTTCGGATTCCTCGATCAGCGGGCAAACCCAGTACACCTGCCGCCCCTCCAGCGCCGCCGCGTGCACGCGCGCCACCACTTCGTCGCGCCGGTTCTGGTCGATGGCGCGCGTGACGATGGGCGTGCGGCCCGGCGGCAGCTCGTCGATCACCGACACTTCCAGGTCGGCGTAGTAGGTCATCGCCAGGGTGCGCGGAATTGGCGTGGCCGACATCATCAGCTGGTGCGGAATGGCGCCCGTGTTGCCCTTGTTGCGCAGGGTGAGGCGCTGGCCCACGCCGAAGCGGTGCTGCTCGTCCACGATCACCAGGCCCAGGTTCTCGAACTGCACCGTGTCCTGGATCAGCGCGTGGGTGCCGATCACCAGCCGCGCCTCGCCGGACTCCACCAGTTCGGTGGCCAGCGTCTTTTCCTTCTTCTTCAGGCTGCCCGTCAGCCACACCACCCTCACGCCCAGCGGCTCCATCCACGCGGCGATCTTGCGGAAGTGCTGGTCGGCCAGGATCTCGGTGGGCGCCATCAGCGCGGCCTGGTAGCCGCTGTCGATGGCTTGCGCCGCAGCCAGCGCGGCCACCACGGTCTTGCCGGCGCCCACGTCGCCCTGCAGCAGGCGCTGCATCGGATACTGCTGGCGCAGGTCGGCGCGGATCTCGTCCAGCACGCGCTGCTGGGCGCCGGTCAGCTTGAACGGCAGCGCGGCCTGGAAGGCTGTCGATAACTGGCCCACCTTCTTCAGCGCGGCCGCGCCCTTGGAGCGGCGCGCCTGCTGTGCGCGTTTCAGCGACAGCTGCTGCGCCAGCAGTTCGTCGAATTTCACCCGCGTCCAGGCCGGGTGCGAGCGGTCCATCAGCGCGTGCTCGTCCACTTCCGGCGTGGGCGAGTGCAGCAGGCGCACGGCCGGCTCGAAGTCGCTCAGGTGCATGCGCCGCACCAGCTCAGCAGGCAGGGTGTCGGTCCAGTCCACGCGCTTCATGGCCTCGGTGATGGCGCGCCGCAGGAAGTACTGCGGCAGGCCTTCGCCGGACGGGTAAACCGGCGTGAGCGCGGTGGGCAGCGGCGCGCCTTCGTTGATTACCTTGTATACCGGATGCACCATCTCGGCGCCGAAGAAACCGTGCTTTACTTCGCCCCTTGCCCGTACCCGCGTGCCTTCGGCCAGCTGCTTGACCTGGCTGCCGTAGAAGTTCATGAAGCGCAGCTGGATGTCGCCGGTCTCGTCGGCGATGTGCACCAGCAGCTGGCGCCGCGGCTTGAAGGTGATTTCGTTCCTGGTCACCACGCCCTCCACCTGCCAGGTCTGCCCGCCGCGCAGGCAGGCGTCGGCGATGGTGAACACCTGGGTTTCGTCCTCGTAGCGCATGGGCAGGTGCAGCACCAGGTCCATATCGGTGCGCAGGCCCAGTTTGGCGAGCTTGGCTTCGGCGTTGGCGGCGGTGAGCTTGCCGCCCTTGGCGGGTGCTTTCTTGACAGGTTTTTGCGTCGGTACGGGCATAGGTTAGGCAAATTCGCAGGTGCTTCCGTCTACTAGCGTAAAATAGAGGGTTGCCCAACAGTTTCAGAAGTGCGTCATGTATTCTCTATCAGATTTCGATTTTAACTTGCCACAGGAGCGCATAGCGCAATTTCCGCTGCCGGACCGCAGCGCATCGCGCCTGCTGCACGTGGATGGACAAGGCGCGGCGCTCGCGCTGCACGACCGCCAGTTCACCGATATCCTGGACCAGCTCCAGGCCGGCGACCTGCTGGTGATGAACGACACCCGCGTGCTGAAAGCCCGCTTCTTCGGCGTCAAGGACAGCGGCGGCAAGGTCGAGGCGCTGGTCGAGCGCGTGCTCGACACCCGCACCGTGCTGGCCCAGGTGCGCGCCTCCAAGTCGCCCGGCCCCGGCGTGAAGATCCGCCTGGCCGACGCCTTCGACGTCACCGTCGGCGAGCGCGCCGGCGAGTTCTACACCCTGCACTTCGAGGATGACGTGTTCGAGCTGATCGAAGCGCACGGCCGCCTGCCGCTGCCGCCCTACATCGAGCACGCCGCCGACGAGTTCGACGAAACCCGCTACCAGACCGTGTTCAACAAGGTGCCGGGCGCCGTGGCCGCGCCCACCGCCGGCCTGCATTTCGACGAAGCGCTGCTGCAAAAGCTGCGCGACAAGGGCGTCAATTTCGCCTACGTCACGCTGCACGTGGGCGCCGGCACTTTCCAGCCGGTGCGCACCGAAAACCTGGCCGAGCACAAGATGCACACCGAGTGGTATACCATGCCGCAGGCCACCGTGGACGCGGTGCGCGCCACCCGCGCCGCCGGCCGCGACGTCGTCGCCGTGGGCACCACCAGCCTGCGCGCGCTGGAATCGGCCTCGCAGAGCGGCCGGATCGAAGCCGGCAGCGCCGACACGGCCCTGTTCATCACCCCGGGCTACCGGTTCAGGTCGGTCACCCGCCTGATCACCAATTTCCACCTGCCGAAGTCGACCCTGCTGATGCTGGTGTCGGCCTTCGCAGGCTTTGAAGAGATCCGCCAGGCTTACGCCCACGCGATCGCCAACGAATACCGCTTCTTCAGCTACGGGGACGCGATGCTGCTGACGACGCAGTCCCGGGCACAATAAGGAAAACCATGCTGGAATTTAAACTCATCAAGACCGATACCACCGGCTTGACCAAGGCCCGCCGCGGCACCGTGAAACTGAACCATGGCGAAGTGCAGACGCCGATCTTCATGCCGGTCGGCACCTACGGCTCGGTGAAAGCCATGTCGCCGCTGGAACTGAAGGAAATCGGTGCCCAGATCATCCTGGGCAACACCTTCCACCTGTGGCTGCGCCCCGGCAACGACGTGATGTCCAAGTTCGGCGGCCTGCACGGCTTCATGGGCTGGGACAAGCCCATCCTGACCGACTCGGGCGGCTTCCAGGTGTTTTCGCTGGGCGACATGCGCAAGATCACGGAAGAGGGCGTGCACTTCAATTCGCCCATCAACGGCGACAAGCTGTTCCTGTCGCCGGAAATCTCGATGCAGATCCAGCGCGTGCTGAATTCGGACATCGTGATGCAGTTCGACGAATGCACGCCGTATGAAATCCAGGGCCGTCCGGCCACCGTGGACGAAGCGGCCAAGTCGATGCGCATGTCGCTGCGCTGGGCGCAGCGCTCCATGGACGAGTTCAACCGCGGCGAGAACCCGAACGCGCTGTTCGGCATCGTCCAGGGCGGCATGTTCGAGAACCTGCGCGACGAATCGCTGGCCAAGCTGGAAGAGATCGACTTCCCCGGCCTGGCCATCGGCGGCCTGTCGGTGGGCGAGCCGAAGGAAGACATGATGCGCGTGCTGGCCCACGTCGGCCCGCGCCTGCCGCCCAACAAGCCGCACTACCTGATGGGGGTGGGCACGCCGGAAGACCTGGTGGCCGGCGTGTCGAACGGTGTCGACATGTTCGACTGCGTGATGCCGACCCGCAATGCGCGCAACGGCTGGATCTTCACCCGCTTCGGCGACGTCAAGATCAAGAACGCGCGCTACAAGGAAGATACGCAGCCGCTGGACGAAACCTGCGCCTGCTACGCCTGCCGCAACTTCTCGCGCGCCTACCTGCACCACTTGCACCGCTCGCAGGAAATCCTCGGTGCGCGCCTGAACACCATCCACAACCTGCATTACTACCTCGACATCATGCGCCAGATGCGCGAGGCGCTGGACGAGGACCGATTCCCGGCCTGGGTGACGCAATTCCATGCCGACCGGGCGCGCGGAGTCTAAGCGGCAAGCTTGCAAAAACATTTACCGGCCCCACATGGTGGAAACGTCTAGCCCGGACCGGCCAATGCTAGAATACAGCGCTATTTTTTCAAACTAATATAACTACTGGAGTTCCCTGTGTTCATTTCCAATGCCTACGCTCAAGCCCCTACAGACGCACTCGGCCTGGGCGGCAACCTCACCAGCTTCCTGCCGCTGGTCCTGATGTTCGTGGTCATGTATTTCCTGATGATCCGTCCTCAGCAAAAGCGCGCCAAGGAACAGAAAGCGATGATGGACGCACTGGCCAAGGGCGACGAAGTCGTCACCGCCGGCGGCATCCTGGGCAAGGTTTCGAAAGTGACCGACGTCTACGTGACCCTGGAAGTGGCCGCCGGCACCGAGATCGTGGTGCAGAAGCCATCGATCACCACGCTGCTGCCTAAGGGCACGCTGAAAGCGCTGTAATCACCACGGGCCGCCTATCCAGCATACGCGGCCCGTTTGAGTCTCTCCTGGAACGCAGAATATATGAATCGCTATCCTGTCTGGAAGTACATCATCATCGCCATTACCGTGCTGCTGGGCGCACTGTATACGGCGCCGAACTATTTCGGCGAATCCCCCGCACTGCAGGTCACCAGCGGCAAGTCCACCGTCAAGGTCACCAGCGAGCTGAGCGCCCGCGTGGACAGCCTGCTCAAACAGGAGAAACTGGCGCATGAAGCCGTGACCCTGGATGGCGCCGGCAACCGCGTCTCGGTGCGCGTGCGCTTCAACGACACCGACACCCAGTTCAAGGCCAAGCTGTCGCTGGAACGCGCCCTGAACCCGGACCCGAACGACCCGACCTACATCGTCACCAACAACCTGACGGCCAACACGCCGGCCTGGATGCAAAGCATCCGCGCGCTGCCGATGTACCTGGGCCTGGACTTGCGCGGCGGCGTGCACTTCCTGATGCAGGTGGACGTGCAGGCCGCGCTGGACAAGCGCGTGCAAGGCATCCAGACCGCTGTGCGCAGCCAGCTGCGTGACAAGAACATCCGCCACGCCGGCATCGAGCGCAAGGGCAACACCGTCGAGGTGAAGTTCCGCGACGCGGCCACCCGCACCGCCGCCAGGGCCGCCATCGCCGACCAGCAGCAGGACCTGACCATGGCCGACGGCAGCGACGGCGCCGACCTGCTGCTCACGCTGAGCCTGAAGCCGGCCGCCCTGAAGGACGCAATGGACAACGGCGTGCGCCAGAACATCGCCACGCTGTCCAAGCGCGTCAATGAACTGGGCGTGTCCGAGCCGGTGATCCAGCAGCAGGGCCCGGACCGCATCGTGGTCCAGCTGCCCGGCGTGCAGGATGTGGCGCGCGCCAAGGCCATCATCGGCCGCACCGCCACGCTGGAAGTGCGCATGGTAGACGAAAGCATCACCCCCGGCACCGAACTGCAGGCGGCCGTTCCGTTCAATTCCGAGCTGTTCACCGTCGGCAAGAACGTGCCCGTGGTGCTGTACAAGGACATCGTGCTGAGCGGCGACTACATCTCGCGCGCCACCGCCAGCTTCGACCAGAACCAGCAGCCTGCCGTGTCGATCGACCTGAACGGCGACGGCGGCCGCAAGATGCGTGAAGCCACCCGTGAACGCGTGGGCAAGAAAATGGCCATCGTGCTGTACGAACAGAAGGGCAAGCCGGAAGTGCTGTCGGTGGCCACCATCCAGAGTGAACTGGGCAGCAGCTTCCAGATCACCGGCATGGGCAACGCCGAGAACTCGGCCGAGCTGGCGCTGCTGCTGCGCTCCGGCGCGCTGTACGCACCGATGACCGTGATCGAAGAACGCACCGTCGGCCCTGCGCTGGGCGCCGAGAACATCAAGAAGGGCCAGCTGTCCATGGTGTACGGCTTTGCCGCCATCGCCGTGTTCATGATCGCCTACTACATGATGTTCGGCTTCTTCAGCGTGCTGGCGCTGGGCGTCAACCTGCTGCTGCTGATCGCGCTGCTGTCCATGATGCAGGCCACGCTGACCCTGCCGGGCATCGCCGCTATCGCGCTGGCGCTGGGCATGGCGATCGACGCCAACGTGCTGATCAACGAACGCATCCGCGAGGAGCTGCGCGCCGGCGCATCGCCGCAGGCCGCCATCGCGGCCGGCTTCGACCGCGCCTTCGCCACCATCCTGGACTCCAACGTCACCACCCTGATCGTCGGCCTGGCGCTGCTGGTGTTCGGTTCGGGCGCCGTGCGCGGCTTCGCCGTGGTGCACTGCCTGGGCATCCTGACCTCGATGTTCTCCGCCGTCTTCGTGTCGCGCGGCGTGGTCAACCTGTGGTACGGCCGCAAGAAGAAGCTGCAGTCCATCGCTATCGGCACGGTCTGGGTTCCAGGCCAGTCGAAATAACCGTACAGAAGGTAGAACAACATGGAATTTTTCCGCATTAGAAAAGACATCCCCTTCATGCGCCACGCGTTGATCTTCAACGTGGTGTCGGCGCTGACGTTCGTGGCGGCTGTCTTCTTCCTGCTGCACAAGGGCCTGAACCTGTCGATCGAGTTCAAGGGCGGCACCGTGATGGAAGTGAAGTACCCGCACGCTGCCAACCTGGAAGGCATCCGCGCCACCGTGCAGGGCCTGGGCTACGAGCACCCTGAAGTGACCAGCTTCGGCACCGCGCGCGACGTGATGCTGAAACTGCCGATCGTGCAGGGCGCCAAGGGCACCGACACGGCCAACGCGTCGCAGAAGGTGTTCGAGGCGCTGTGCAAGGCCGACAGCGGCAGCATCAAGCGCATGGAGACCGTCTCCGCCAAGGGCGAGCAGATCGCCAAGAACGCTTGCGTGGACGCGGCCGGCGCCGAGACCGTGCAGCTGAACAAGGTGGAATTCGTCGGCCCGCAGGTGGGCGACGAGCTGGCCCAGAACGGCCTGAACGCGCTGGTGATGGTGATCGTCGGCGTGATGATCTACCTGGCCGTGCGCTTCGAGTGGAAATACGCGGTGGCGGCGATTATCGCGAACTTGCACGACGTGGTCATCATCCTGGGCTTCTTCGCCTACTTCGGCTGGGAATTCTCGCTGACGGTACTGGCGGCGGTGCTGGCGGTGCTGGGCTACTCGGTCAACGAGTCGGTGGTTATTTTCGACCGTATCCGCGAAAATTTCCGCAAGCAGCGCAAGGCCTCGGTGCATGAAGTGATCGACAACGCGATCACCTCCACCATCTCGCGTACCATCATCACCCACGGCTGCACCCAGATGATGGTGCTGTCGATGCTGCTGTTCGGCGGCCCGACCCTGCACTACTTCGCCATCGCGCTGACCATCGGTATCTGCTTCGGCATTTACTCGTCGGTGTTCGTGGCCGCCGCCGTGGCCATGTGGCTGGGCGTGAAGCGCGAAGACTTGATCAAGCCGATCAAGGAGAAGGACGAAACCGACGGCGCTGTGGTGTAACACTCCCGCCCCGCGACAATGCCGCCACGCGCAAGCCTGGCGGCATTTTTCATACAGCAATACCAAAGGATGCACGATGAGCCGTACCGGAAGACTATTCCAGCTGATGGACGCCATGCGCGGCAGCCGGCGCCCGGTGACGGCGGCGGTGCTGGCCGAGCAGCTGGGCGTGTCCGAGCGCACCATCTACCGCGACATGCAGACCCTGGCCGAGCTGGGCGCGCCGCTGGAAGGCGAGGCCGGCGTGGGCTACCTGCTGCGCGCCGGCTTCTTCCTGCCGCCGCTGATGTTCGGCGCCGACGAGCTGGAGGCGCTGGTGCTGGGTGCGCGCTGGGTCAAGCGCCAGGGCGACCCGGACCTGGCCCGTGCCGCCGCCAGCGCGCTGGCCAAGATCGCCACCGCCACGCCGAAAGACCTGCGCGACGACATGGCCGAAACCAGCTTGTGGGTGCCGATCGGCTTCAACCAGCAGCAGGAAGACCCGCACATCCTGCCTGCGCGGCTGGCGATACGGCGCCAGCACAAGCTGCGCATCTGCTACAGCGACGAGCAGGGGCGCGCCTCCGAGCGCGTGGTATGGCCATTCGCGCTGGCCTACTTCGAGGGCCGGCGCCTGCTGGCCGCGTTCTGTGAAATGCGCGGCGCGCTGCGCCATTTCCGCATGGACCGCATCCGGTCCGCCGACAGCATTGCAGAACGCTATCCGACCCCGCGCCACGCGCTGCTCAAGACCTGGCGCGAGGAAAACTGCATCACGGAGGAGAGCTAGGCGCGGTTGGCCGCGCAGTTGCCGCCGCAGTTGCCGATTGCGTTAGTCAGCGCACAGAGTGCGCGGCCCCCCGGGCTTATAGTGGAACCGTCTCTTTCAGGACATCCCTAGTTTTGGACTTCACCCGCCGCTCCCCGGCGGGTTTTTTTTGCCCAAATTTGAGAATGATTCTCATTTGCGATATGATGCCGGGTCAGTCACTGCAAATTTGAAAGCCACGTCATGCCCCGCTTTTTCTTCCTCACTTTCGTGCTGTCCGCCTCGTCCCTGGCCTGGGCCCAGGACGATACCGTGCTCGGCACGGTGCGCGTCACCGCCGCGCGCGCAGGGCTTCCTGCCCAACACGGTGGAAGCGGGCAGCTTCCGCGGCAGCAGCATCATGGACGTGCCCTCCACCGTCAACGTGGTCACGCGCGACGTGCTGGAACTGCAGGCCGCGGGCGGGCTGTACGACGCGCTGCGCAACACCGCCGGCGTTACGCGCCAGCAGAACGCCGGCGACACCTGGGACCAGCTGGTAATACGCGGCATCCCGGTCGAGAACCGCACCAACTACCGCCTGAACGGCTCGCTGCCCATCATGAACTTCTCGCAGGTGGCGATGGAGAACAAGGAGCGGGTGGAAGTGCTGAAGGGCGCCTCGGCGCTGTACTACGGCTTCACCACGCCGGCCGGGGTGGTGAACTTCGTCACCAGGCGCGCCGGCGCCACCCCCGTCACCAGTGCCGGCCTGCAGATCGACGATAACGGCAGCGCCGTGGCCAGCGCCGACGTGGCGCGCCGCTTCGGCGGCGCCAACGAATTCGGCCTGCGCGTGAACGCCGCCGGCGGCGTGCTGGGCTCCCACCTGGACGGCGTGGACGACGGCATGCGCCGCTTCGCCTCGGCCGCCTTCGACTGGCGCGTGTCGCCGCGCCTGCTGCTGAAAGCGGACCTGGAATACGACCGCCGCAAGATGACCGAGCAGGTGGGCGTCGCGCTGCCGGCCGTGGCCGACGGCGCCATCCCGCTGCCGCGCGCGGTGGACCCGCGCCGCCCGGCCGGCCCCGAAGAAGCCCTCTTCGAAGCGCGCGTGGCCAACGCCCAGTTGCGTGCCGACTATGCGCTGGGCGACAACTGGGCGCTGACCGTGGAAGCAGGCCGCTCGGAGACGGAGCGCGGCCGCCGCCTGGCCATCTTCCGCTTCAACAACAACGCCGCCGTGGCCACCGGCGCCGGCCGCATCAACGGCAACATCCAGACCTCGGTGACCGCGTCCGAGCTGCTGCGGGCGGAACTGGCCGGCAGCTTCGGCACCGGCGCCATCCGCCACGAGCTGACCCTGGGCGCCGCCCGCACCGTCAAGACCCAGGATCCGATCTACCAGGCCAACTACACCATCGCCGCGCAAAACCTGTACCACCCGCAGCCGATCGCCGGCATCGTCTACGGCGCCGTGCCCACGGCGCCCACCACGGCGGCGCTGGCCTCGCGCGACGCCGGCCTGTACGCGCTGGACCGCATGGAGCTGGGGGCGCGGTGGCAGCTGATCGCCGGCCTGCGCCGCGCCGGCTACCGCAGCGAGCAGGGTGCGGCGCGCTACGACGCCGCCAAGACCGCGCCGATGGCGGCCGTGGTCTACAAGGCCGCGCCGCAGCTGAGCTTCTACGCTTCCGCCGCGCAAGGCCTGGAAGAGGGCGAAACCGGCCCCACCGGCACCGCCAACCAGGGCGAGCGCCTGGCGCCGGGCGTCAGCAAGCAGCGCGAGCTGGGCACGCGCTGGCGCGCCGCTGGCGGCAACGGCGGCACCCTGCTGTCGGCGGCGCTGTTCGAGATCGAGCGTCCCGGCTACTACACCAACAGTGCCAACCGTTACGTGGCAGACGGCCAGCAGCGCTACCGCGGCCTGGAGCTGTCCACCCAGGGCCAGCTCACGCGCGAACTGGCGTGGCAAACCTCGGCGCAGTGGCTCGCTCCGCGTTTCCGCAACATCAGCGCCGCCTACAACGGCAAGCTGCCGGAGAACGCCGCGCGCCAGACCGCCAGCGCCTTCCTGTCCTACGCGCCGGCGGCGCTGCCTGGCTGGTCGATCAACGGCGGCGCCTACCATACCGGCAAGCGCCCGGTGAACGATCTGAACCAGGCCTGGCTGGGCGGCGTCACCCTGTTCAGCGCCGGTACCCGTTACGACGCAGGCGTTCGGCAAGCGCACCACCTGGCAAGCCAACGTGGAAAACGCGAGCGGCAAGCAGTACTGGGCGGCCGGCGGCACGCGCCTGTCGGCCGGCCTGCCGCGCACGGTCAAGCTCAGCATGAAAGTGGATCTGTAGCGCGGATTTATAGCCTAACGCTACTGACAGAAACTGTCATGGCTGTCTCTTAATATAGCTTTATCGCTAATCACAAACGGAGCCAGCCATGCGCATATACCACCACCCGATTTCGTCCAATGCCCGCCGCGTGGCCATGCTGGCTGCCCACCTGGGGGCGGCGGTGGAATTCGTCGAAGTTGACCTGATGAGCGCGGACGACCGGCGCCGCCTGGGCGAGCTCAATCCCAACAGCAAGATCCCGGTGCTGGAAGACGACGGCTTCGTGCTGTGGGAATCCTGCGCCATCATGCAGTACCTGGCCGAGAAGACGCCGGGCCAGACCGTCTACCCGCAGGACGTGCGTGTGCGCGCCGACGTCAACCGCTGGATGTTCTGGGCCTGCCAGCACCTCTCGCCGGCCATCGGCGTGCTGACCTGGGAGCGTATCTGGAAAGGCTATGTGACCGGCCAGGGACCGGACGCGCGCGAAGAAGAGCGCGGCGAAAGCGACCTGGCCGATTACGCCACCGTGCTGGACAAGCACCTGGCGGGCCGCCAGTGGGTGGTGGGCGACAGCCTGACCCTGGCCGACCTGGCGCTGGCCGCGCCCATCATGTACCTCGACCAGGCCGCGCTGCCGCTGGGCGGCTACGCCAACCTGATGGCCTGGTTCGGGCGCATGCAGCAGCTGCCTGCGTGGAAGCGGACGCAGCAGGCGCTGCCGCCGCAGCCGGCGGAGGCCTGAGCCATGTGCCTGTTATGCGACACGGCGCGCAAGTCGCGCCAGCGCCTGGCGGGCGCGGTGAATTCGGCGCATCCGGCGCCGAACCTGGCTCCGGGCCCGTTGCCGAATTTGCTGCTTGGTTTGCTGCCCAATATGGGCCCGGCTTTGGCCGGGCTTGCGGTTCCGCAAGCGATAAAAGCCGGGTGAGATTTTCGCAAGGATGTTTTTGTTATAAGATGCGTTGCGGGCTACTTTCTTTATAGCAAACCCATCACTTGCGAGTCTCGAATGAACCAAATCAGCTATCTCGACCGTGCAGTCAATGCGCTGCGCACCATCGGCGTCAACCTGGGCAACCGCGAGGCTGCTCCGGTGGTGCCGCTGCTGGAGAAAGTCTCCAAATACGATGCCGTGAAAATCACGGCCATCGCCACCACGCTGCAGTACTCGTCCACCTTCAACGCCGCCGTGCGCGACCAGATCCAGGGCATGGACATCTCCACCCGCTACGCCGAGATCACCACCGGCTTCAACTCCATCCGCGAGGATGCCGAGAAGATGAGCGGCTGGATGGCCGACGGCAAGATCGACTTCCAGGAACGCATCCAGATGGGCTGGATGAAGATGCGCCGCGGCTCGATTCCCGACCGCTTCAACGACATCCGCGCCACCTACCTGGACGTGGCCAAGTCGGCCAACGAACAAATCCAGCGCGAGAACGCTATCCTGGAAGCCTACCGCGACTTCCGCATGGCGCTGAAAACGGCCGAGGTGGACGCGCAGCAGGTGCTGGAAACGGCGACCGCCGAACTGGAGCGCCGCAAGGTTGCGCTGGACGTGGCCAACAAGGCCACCGAAAACGTGGCCGACGCCGTCGAGCGCGCGCGCCTGGAACTGGCGCGCGACGAAGCGCTGCGCGCGGTGCAGGACGAGGACAAGTCCTACCAGATCGTGAAAGACATCGCCGACGACCTGAAGACCTCCTACAACACGGCCGAACTGGTGTTCGCCCGCCTGCAGCAGACCCATACCGTCAAGGAGCGCATCTACCAGCGCGCCGTGACCTTCTTCGCCACCAACGAAGTGGTGTTCACCGGCCTGGCCGCGTCGTTCACCTCGATGGCCGGCCTGGCAGAAACCACCAGCACCATGGACGCCATGACCGACGGCATCAACCAGGGCCTGGAATCGCTGGCCAAGGCCGGCGGCCAGCAGCTCGAAGCGGGCCTGCGCGCCGGCTACGGTTCCACGCTGAAGGCCAGCTCGGTGAGCGCGCTGGCCAACGCCATCGTTGAATTCCAGGGCAGCAGCCTGAAACTGATCGAAGAACTGCGCGAGGAATCGACCCGCACCTCGAAAGAGATCGAAGCGGCCACCGAGGACAGCAAACAGCGCTTCATCGCCCTGCTGAACAAGGGCGCTGCTTAGTGGCGGCAGGCAGGCTGTCCGAACAACTGGGAGCGATGTCCATCATTGATGATCTGCGCCACCGGCAAATGGTGGTGGCCGAGCATCTCGACCTGCCGCGCCGCCGCGCCGACGCGGAGCAGCGCATCCGCAACTACTACGCGGCGCACAACATCCCGGTGGACGACGCGCTGGTCGCGCAAGGCGTGCGCGCCTACTTCGACGGCCGCCTGGAATTCCGTCCCGCCGCGCCGGGCAAGCTGGCCGGCTTGCTGTCGCGCCTGTACGTCAAGCGCGGCGAGCACGCGAAGGCCTACGGTCTGTGGCTGGGCTGCGCCGCGACCTGCCTGGCCATGTGGGGCGGCATGAACTACCGCGACCACTGGCGCCTGCACCGCGACAGCCGCGAACACGTGGCGCAGCTGGCCGAGGTGCTGGAGCAGGCGCGCGCCAGCCAGAAGGACGTGATCGCGCAGGCGGTGCAGCTGGCCGGACGCTCCGGCGCGGCCCACGCGCAGCTGCGGCCCGCCGCAGCCATGCTGGCCCAGGTGCAGGCCGGGCTGCAACAAACCGAAGCAACGCTGAAGGACGCCGCGCCCGAAGCGGACGCCATCACCGCAGACAACCGCGGCGCCTTCCTGGCGGCGCTCGGCCAGCGCAAGGCCGAAGCCCAGTCCGCGCAAGCCGTGCTGACGCAGGCGCAGCACACGCTGCAGCGGCTGGAGCTGATGCTTGGGGCGCAATCGGCCATGCTGGCGCTGCAGCGCCAGTACAGCGAAGCGGTGCTGTGGAACGCGCCGGCCATCCGGCAGCAGGTGCGCAAGGTGCAACTGGCGCTGGAAGAAAACAATGGCGCCGGCGCCACCGCCGCGCAGCTCGCCGTAACGGAACTGGGTACGCAGCTGGCGCAGGCCGCCCTGGCGGAAGGCCACCTGCAGGACGTGCGCCAAGTCGTTTCACTGCTTGGCAAGATGGGCTTGTCCGGCGACGACAGGCTGCGCGTGCAGGCGCTGTCGCAGTCGGCCCTGAGTGCCGCCGCGCAGCTGGACGCAGGGCGCGTGGAGGCGCTGGCCGCGCAGGCTGAGGCCTTGCTGAGCTTCGCCAGGCTGCCGCTGAACATTCTGGTGGCCGACCGCGACGGTGTGCGCTCGGGAGTGGAGCGCAACTACAACGCATCGGGCGGCAAGTCCTGGTACCTGATTGTCGAAGCGCTGGACGCGGAGGGCAACAATGTGCAAGTCCCGGTGCGCAATGCGGAAACCGGCGACAGCACCTGGACCGAATTCTATGGCGTGCGCGTGAGCCGCAGCGAGTATGAGAGGGTGAAGGCCGAGAAGCAGTCCAGCGGCCACGTGGACAGCCGCGAGATGGGCAGCAAGCCGGCCAACTCGCTCACGGTGCGCTACGCGCGCACGCTGAAGGCGCAGCCCGACACGATTACGGAGTGGTGATGGAGCAGGATACCTACATTGCGGAACTCGAGGCCTTTTGCAGCCAGCACGAGCAGGCCCTGGCCGGCATCGAACGGCAGAGCGCCGACACCGCCGCGCGCCAGGCCGGGTGCGACGCCGCCAGCGCCGGGCTGCTGGGACAGGTGGCCGAGCTCCAGCTGGACCAGCAGGTCGAGTTCGGCAACCGGGTCAAGAGCGAACTGGCCGACCGCGCGCGCGAAGAGCAGCGCGAGCGCGCCCGGCTGGCCCAGGCCGAAGCCACGGTGGCGCAGGCGCTGGCCGCGCGCGACCGGGCGCGCCGCGAGTGCGAGGCGCTGCGCAGCCAGCTGCACGCCAACCTGGCCGCCGACACGGCGTTCGTCATCAGTGCGCAGACGCACGTGCTGGCGCGCCAGGCGCGCGATGCCTTCCAGCCGGACCACCACGAGCTGAGCGCCGAATGCAGCGCCAAGCTGGGCCCCTACCAGGCCGAGGGCAGCCTGTACGCCTACCTGCGGCAGCGCCGCTACGGCGACCGCAGCTACGGCGCGCTGCCGCCGGTGCGCATGCTGGACGCCTGGGTCGCGCGGCTCTGCCATTTCAAGGAAAACCGCGCCTCGGAGCAGACCTTGCTGGAGATGCAGCAGGAACTGGCGCGCCGCGCCTGCTTGCTGGACGCGGACCTGGCGCAGGCGGCCCAAGCCGAGCACAAGCTGCTTGACGCCGCCGCCGCCGCGCTGGACCTGCCGGGCGCCGAGGCGCGCCTGGCCGAGCGCAGCCGCGAGCTGGACTTGCAGCAGGGCGCCGTCGCCGGCGTGCGCGCGGTGCTGGCCGCCTACGCGGACAAGAGCGACGCGCGCTATGTCGCGGCGCAGCAGCTGGTGCGGAATTTCCTGCAGGCCCGTTCCATCGACGAGCTGGCGGCGCAGGCGGCCGCCACCCCGGCAGCGGAAGACGACGCGCTGGTGCAGCGCCTGGCCGGCCTGCGGCAGGAGCGCGCCGCGCTGGAGCAGGCATACGGCGCGCTGGCGGAGCGCCTGCGCGAGGCCCGCGAAAAACGGCTGCTGGCCGGCGAAATCCGGGACCGGCTGCTCGAGGCGCTGCCGCAGGCGGGCGGCGTGACGCGCCACTTCTTCGAGGACGAACTGGATCTGAGGCAGGTGCTGGACGGCTACGTGAACGGCAAGTACAGCGAACAGCAGGTGCACGCGGAAATCGGGCGCCACACGCGCGAGCTGGGGCCTTACCATGACGACGATGGTACGATCTCGTGGATCGAAGTCGGCAAGACCGGCGCCAAGCTTACCGGCACCGTGCTGCTGACGGTGGGGGCCGTGGTGGTGGCGGTGGTGGGCGCGCTGGCCAGCAGCGGCGGTGGCTCGTCCTCTTCCGGCTCGCGCCGGCGTTCGGGGCGCGGCAATTCGGGCGGCAGCAACTGGGGCAGCAGCGCATCGGGCGGCACATCAAACGGCCGCTCCAGCGGTAGTGGCAGTAGCAGTAGCAGCAGCTCGGACAGCAGCAGCGGCGGCAGCTACAGCACCAGCGACAGTTTTTAGTGGCATGAAAGGACAGGCGGTATGGCAGGGAGTCTGAGTGAGCAGCTGGGCGCGATGGCCATCATCGACGAGCTGCGCCACCGGCAGATGGTGGTGGACGAACATCTCGACCTGCCCAGGCGGCGCGAGGAAGTGGCCGCGCGCATCCGCGAATACTACGCAGCGAACCGGCTCGCCGTGGATGACGAGCTGATCGCCGAAGGCGTGCGCGCCTATTTCGCACAGCGCCTGGAATTCGAACCTGGCCCCGCCGACCCCGCCGAACGCGAAAAAGCGCTGCAATACATTGCAGCCCAGCGTGCCGGCCAGGGACGCCCGTCCGGCTGGAAAAGCTGGCTGACCCGCCTTGTCAAATAACGCCATGCTCGCCAGCGAATTCACCGCCGCCATCGCCGAGAACACCCGCATCTACCAGGGCAAGCTGGAAAGCTGCGACCAGCGCACGGCCGATGCCAGCCGGGACCAGACCGCGCTGGAACAGAAGATCGCCGGCCTGCTGCGGCAGGTAGCCTCGCTGCATCTGGAAGGCGGCCAGAATATCGCGGCCGAAGTGGAGCGCGAACTGGCCTTCCGCGCCGATGAGTGGCAAGCTCTGCGCGCCGAACTGCAAACCGTCAACAGCGACGTCGCCAACCATGTGGCAGCCATCCGCCAGCGCGGCGCAGAGATCCGCGAAGCGGCGCTGCGGCCCGGCGCCCACCTGGACGCGGCCCAGGTCCTGCAGGCGGCGCGCGAACGCTACCAGCGCGCCGAGGACGCGCACCAGGCGCTGCTGGCCATGAACGCCGAACTGGAGACCGAGATCGTCTCCAAGCTGGCCGGCTATCGCAGCGACCCCTTGTATGTCTTCCTGCGCGAAGCGGGCTACCGCACGGCCGACTACCGCCGCAGCGGCGCGCAGACCGTCAAGGACGACTGGATCGCGGGCCTGTGTAATTTCGACGCCAACCGCCGCAACGAGAACATCCTGCTGGCCATGCAGCAAGCCTTGCCGGCGCGTGCCGAACGCAGCGCGCAGGCGCTGGCCGATGCGCGCGCGCAGCTCGATGCGCTGTCTTTCGCGCCGCCGCCGCCCACCATCGCCGAGCGCATTGCGCAGGCCGTGGCGCCGCTGGAAGCAGCCCTGGCGCAGGCGGACGAACGGCTGCGCCGCGTGCGCGCCGGCCTGGCCGAGTACGCCGCCTGCACCGACGCGCGCTACCGCCGCGCGCAGGAGCTGCAGGCGGCAAGCCTGAAGTCGCTGCCGATCGCGGAGCTGATCGCACAGGCGCGCGCCACGCCCAGCCCGGAGGACGACAAGCTGGTGCTGGAGGTGGTGAACCTGCAGGACAAGCTGGCCGGCAGCCGGCGCGACTACGAACGCGCACTGGCCGCGCGCCAGCACGCGGAAGAGGATGCGCAGCGCGCCGAGGCGCTGGAAGCGGACCTGCGGCGTGGCGGCTTCATCGACACCAGGGAGATTGATTTCCGCGACGGTCTGGACCTGCCGCCGCTGATCGGCCGCTACATGAACGGCGAACTGTCGCTGGGCGGCTTCACGCTGGAGCTGCAGCAGTTCGCCCGCGAGCTGCGGCCGAAATTCCGCTACAGCGAAACCGCCTGGGGCAGCGGCTCAAGCCGCAGCTGAGCAAAGCCGGTGGCCGCTTGCCTCCGGCGCCGGGGCGCCGCCGGCCGCGCCTTACAGCGCGCCCTGCAGCTGCCGCTCCAGCGCCGCCACGCCGGCCGCCACGTCCACGTCCGCGCCCAGCTCCTTCATGGTCGAACCCAGCGCATGCAGCGTGCGGAACAGGTGGTGGGCGCGGCACTGCTCGCCCATCTGGCCGATGCGCACGATGTTCAGGCCGAAGGAGCCGGAAATCTCCACCCGGTACTTGAGCGAGATCTGTTCGCAGATCTCGGCCCGGTTAATGCCCTCCGGCACCACGATGCCGACCACGGAATTGAGGCGCGACTCCGGCGTGCCGTACAGCTTCAGTCCCATCGCCTCCACGCCGCGCTGCAGGCCCATGGAGCAGCGCAGGTGGCGCGCGAAGCGCACTTCCAGCGTCTCCTGGCAGATCAGGTGCAGCGCCTCGTGCAGCGCCAGGATGCCGGACACCGGCGCCGTGTAGTGGTAGGAAGCGTTATGCCAGAACTGCTCCGCCAGCTTGGCATCCAGGCACCAGTGCGGCGGCGGCACGGGGCGCGCGTTGATGCGCTCCCAGGCGCGCTCCGAAAACGCGATCAGCGACACGCCGGGAATCGACGACAGGCCCTTCTGGCCGCCGGTCACCATCGCATCGATCTTCCAGTTGTCCATCTCGCACGGCATGGTGCTCAGGGTGCAAACCGCGTCCACGATCACGTAGCAGCCATACTCGCGCGCCAGCCGGGTGATCTGCGGCAGGTGGATGTTGAACACGGTGGAGGAGGTTTCGCCCTGGGCGATGGTCAGCACCTCGGGGCGGAAGCGTTCCAGGTGTTCGCGCACGGCCGCCACCTGGGCCGCCTCGCCGTCCGCCACGTTCAGGCACGCCACCTGGCCGCCCACGCGGGTGGCCATCTCGGCGAAGCGGCGGCCGAAGTAGCCGTTGCACACGCTCAGCACGCGCGTGCCGGGGAACACCAGGTTGCAGACGCTCATCTCCATCGCCGCCGACCCGGGGCCGGCCACGCCCAGTATCCAGCGCGATTCGGTCTGGAACACGTAGCGCGCCATTTCCTTCATCTGGTGGATGATCTTGGCCATCGTGCCGCCGAGGTGGTTGATGACGATGGAATTGGCTTGCGCCACGCTGTGCGGAATCGGCACCGGGCCGGCGCCCATCATCAGCAGCGGTTCGGAAGGAAGCAGGGAATTGATACTGTCTACGGTGGGCGGCGAGAACATGGAAGCGTGAGTTGTAGTTAATGTTGCTGCAACTATAGCCCATCTTCAGCGAACCGGCAGCAAGCTACAGCATCAGCACCGAGAACAGCGATTTCACGTCGCTGGCCGATTCGCGCAGGATGCCGTCCAGCGTGCCTTCGCCGATGGCGAAATCGATGGTGCGGGCCGCCGCCGGGGTGGTGGCGCCGGGGCGCTGGTGCATGGGGGAGGGCACCGGGGCCAGGTCGTTGGCCAGCAGCAGGGTGTCGCCCAGGTTTTCCGGCGGCAGCGCGCGCATGCCTTCCCACATCGCCTCCACGGACGCCATCACGGCTTCCGGTACCACCAGCTTGCGCAGCACGCCGCGTCCGATGACCATCTCGCCGTGCTCCACCCAGTCTTCCGGTTCGCCCTGCATGACGCCGGGGTAGGCGTCGGCCTGGGCCAGCATGTAGAAGGCGCCCACCTCGTGGATGATGCCGGTAAACAGCGCCGTATCGGGATCGACATGGGTGACGCGGCGCGCGATCACCTGGGCCAGCGCCGCCACATGGGCGGTGTGCTCCCACAGCTGGGCGGCCATGGCTTTCAGGGTGGGATCGGTGATCTTGCTGCCGAGCTGGCGCACGATAAGCGCGGCCACCAGCGACTGCAGGGTGCGCACGCCGAGCCGCTGGACGGCCGAGCGTACGCTGGAAATTTCAGTGCCGGAACGGTTGTAGGCCACCGAGTTGGCGATGGCCACGGTGCGGGCCGCCAGCAGCGGGTCGGCCTGGATCAGCTTGGCTGCGGCCTCGACGTGGCAGTCGGGATCGCTGAGCGCCTCCTGCAGCCGGATCGACGCGTTCACATTGGTCGGGAACGCAAGATCCCCCCGGCTCGCTTGAGCAGCGATTTGCTTGAAGGCGTCCAGTCTGTCCATCAGGAAATTATACGCAAATTATTGCCGTGTGGAATTTATTTGCGACACAATTCGTGCCGGGACTGCGGGTCGCGCCGCCACGCGGCGTGATCCGCTTGTATTTTAGTCGGCTTCGCTGAAGATAGCGTCGCAACCTTCGCTGGTGCCTTCGCTGTCCTGCAGTTCGTCGACCAGGCCGAGGTCGAACAGCTCCTCGATGGCGTTCATGAAGCTGTTGTGCTTGGTGGCGCCGATCAGGCGGTAGATTTCGCCGTCTTCATTGCGCACGCCGATAATCAGCTTTTCCTTGCGCACTTCGTCCGGGGTGTCGACGTTGAGCAACAGGTTGCCGATGATGTGCTTGTCGAATTTCGCAGGCTTTTTGCCTTCGAGCAGGGAGGTTTTCAATGTCGTTCCTTGGTTGTTGGGGGGATGGGCGCGCGCTGGGCCGCTGTGCGAGTCCGCTGGCCGGCCCTCAGGCGCCGCCTGCCGATATCACTTGTTTGAGGCCGGACAGGGTTTTTTCAAGGGCGGCGAAGTCGTCGTCGCTGTAGCCGGCGAACACCTCGCCGCCACGGGAGATGACTTTGGGGAACACTTCGCGGAACACTTGCTCGCCTTGCGGGCTGAGGCGGATGAACCACGAGCGCTTGTCGTCCAGGCTGCGGACCCGTTCCACCAGGCCTTTTTGCTCCAGGCGTTCGATCACGCCTGTCATGGTGCCTTTGGTGATCAGGGTCTTGTCGCCCAGCTCCTTGTAGGACATGCCTTCGGTGTTGCCCAGCGTGGCGATGATGTCGAATTGCGCATGGGTCAGCCCGCACTCGCGCACGTGCTCGCCCGACAGGCGTTCAAAGCCCTGCATGCATTCGGCCAGTAACCGGATACTTTTCAAATATCGTTCGCCCATAGACCGTGATTATAGCTCCCTGCTGCGGGGCGGCAATCGCGGTACACTACGCGGCCAGCGAATATTGATAAATGAACATGAAGCCGATCCATGCCGTCCCTGCCTAGCCACGCCCGCGGCATCGCCGCCCTGCTGCTCGTCACCGTTGTCTGGGGCACCACCTTCCCGGCCATGAAGGACATGACCGCGTACCTGTCCACCAACTGGATCGTGGTGTCGCGCTTTGCCATGGCCAGCGTGCTGCTGTCGCCCTTCCTGGTGCGCGCCAGGTGGGCGGACTGCCGCTACGGCTTGCTTAGCGGCATCGTGCTGTTTTTCTGCTACCTGTTCCAGGTGGAAGGCTTGTCGCTGACCAGTTCGAACCGCAACGCCTTCGTCTGCGGCCTGAACGTGCTGGTGCCGCCGCTGCTGGGCGTGTTCCTGGGCAAGCTGCCGGAGCGCCGCATCGTCGCCGCCCTGGCGCTGGCGCTGGTGGGCCTGTTCGCGCTGTGCTGGGACGGCGCCTTTGTCTGGGGCCGGGGCGACACGCTGGCGCTGCTGGCCGCGCTGTGCTTCGGCTGCTACATCAAGATGATGGAAGTGTTCACCCGCAAGGCCGGGCGCCTGATGACGCTGACGGCGGCGCAAATCCTCACCGTGGCGGTATGCGCGGCGCTGTGGATCGCGCTGCGCGAGGTGCCGCGCGGCCCGGTGGCCGGCCCGCAGGACATGGGCGACTACTGGGAATACATCTGGCAGGGCCTGAAGCTGTACCGCTGGAACCTGATTTACCTGGGGGTGGTGGCCACCGCCCTCATCATTTCGCTGCAAACCTGGGGCCAGCGCCACAGCACGGCCAACGAGGCGGCCGTGATTTATGCCTTCGAGCCGGGCTGCGCCGCCATGTTCGGCTATTTCTGGCTGGGCGAGACGCTCGCCTGGACGGGCCTGCTCGGCGCGGTATTGTTGATCTCCGGTATGATAGTGAGCCAATGGAGCGTAGCGCGGCCTCCGACCGCGCTGGCGCCCGAGTAATCACCCACTAGCTCAGATCCGCCGATGCCGTTTTCCCCTTTGTCCCGCCTGTCCCAGGAGCAGCCGCTGCGCGTGCTGCTGGTCAATGCGGGCGAGGCGGACACGCTTACCTGGGCCGGCCTGGTCCAGCCGCTGCGCCTGGCCGCGCGCAGCGTGGGCCCGCCATTCCAGCTCGACATCCGCACCCCGCAGCAACTGGCCGCCGGGCCCGCCGGGGGCTGGCACCTGGCGCTGCTGGTGGCCGACGAGCAGCAGGAAGCGCCGCCGCCCGCGCAGCTGCGCGCCGTGGTGGAGCGGCTGCGTGCCGCGCCCTACTGGGGCGGGGTGGGCGCTGGCGTCTTGTGGCTGGCCGAAGCCGGGCTGATGGGCGGCGTGCGCATCGCCCTGCCGTGGGCGCTGTACGCCGACACGGAAAGCATTTCCGAGCGCGCCATCCTGACGCCGCACCTGTTCGAGATCGACGGCCCGCACCTGAGCTGCTGCGGCGGCGCCGCCAGCGCCGACTTCGCGCTGACGCTGGTGGACGCGCTGTATGGCGCCAACGTGCAGGCCGAAGTGAAGGAGGCGCTGTGCATCGACCGCGTGCGCAATCACGAGGAGCGCCAGCGGGTGGCCCTGCAGGCCCGCTTCGGGGCGCTGCAGCCCAAGCTGTCGGAGGCGGTGACCTTGATGGAGGCCAATATCGAGGAGCCGCTGTCGACCGACGACATCGCCAACCTGGTGGGCCTGTCGCGCCGCCAGCTGGAGCGGCTGTTCAAGCAGTACCTGGGCAGCCTGCCGTCGCGCTACTACCTGGAGCTGCGCCTGCAGCGCGCGCGCCAGTTGTTGCTTGAGACCAATTCATCCATTGTGCAGGTGGGGCTGATGTGCGGCTTCTCCTCCGGCTCGCATTTTTCCACCGCCTTCGGCACCCTGTTCGGCAACACCCCGCGCGAGGAGCGCCAGCGCAAGCTGAACGGCTGAGCCGTGGCATAGTCCGCCGGGCATACCGGGTATGCGGAGGCCTTCTGAATTATGAAAATCCTTGTCGCATCCGCAAAAGAGTTTTAGCATCCCGCTTTTTATAATGTCGTACCACCCGTGGCCGCCTGGTTGCGGCCGTACCTCTATACATTGATAGGGAATGCCATGAACGCAAAGCTTGATTCGACTGTAACCACTCGCCCTGTCACCCGGCAGACTTTTGACGAAGTACTGGTTCCAACCTACGCGCCAGCCGCGATGGTGCCGGTGCGCGCATCGGGCCTGGACCTGTGGGACCAGAACGGCAAGCACTACCTGGACTTCACCTCCGGCATCGCCGTGACGGCGCTGGGCCATTGCAATCCCGTCATCGTCGAAGCGCTGACCAAGCAGGCCAACACCCTGTGGCACCTGGGTAACGGCTACACCAACGAGCCGGTGCTGCGCCTGGGCCTGGCCCTGACCGAAGCCACCTTCGCCGACCGCGCCTTCTTCTGCAACTCCGGCGCCGAAGCCAACGAAGCGGCCCTGAAACTGGCCCGCAAGCACGCCCACGCCAAGTTCGGCGAGCACAAATCGCGCATCGTGTCCTGCTTCAGCTCCTTCCACGGCCGCACGCTGTTTACCGTGTCGGTTGGCGGCCAGTCGAAGTACACCGAAGGATTCGAGCCGCTGCCGCCAGCGATCGACCACATCGAATACAACAACATCGAGTCCGCACGCGCCGCCATTGGCGACGACGTGTGCGCCGTGATCGTGGAACCGATCCAGGGCGAAGGCGGTGTGCTGCCGGGCGACAAGGCTTTCCTGCAAGAGCTGCGCGACCTGTGCGACAAGACCGGCGCCGTGCTGATCTTCGACGAAGTGCAGTCCGGCATGGGCCGCACCGGCCACCTGTTCGCCTACCAGGGCTATGGCATCACCCCGGACGTGCTGACCTCGGCCAAGGCGCTGGGCAACGGCTACCCTGTGGCGGCCATGCTGACCACCAACGAACTGGCGGCCTCGCTGGGCGTCGGTTCGCACGGCACCACTTACGGCGGCAACCCGCTGGCCGCCAGCGTGGCGCTGACCGTGCTGAACACCATCAACCAGCCGGCCTTCCTGGCGCGCGTGAATGAAGCGTCGGGCAAGCTGGTGGCCCTGCTGCAGGACCTGACCAGGGAATACCCTGCCATCCTGTCGACCGTGCGCGGCAGCGGCCTGCTGCTGGGCGTGGTGGTGGCCGACGCGTGGAAGGGCAAGTCGAAAGACATCCAGAAGGCAGCCGAAGCGCAAGGCCTGATGGTGCTGATCGCCGGTACCGACGTGGTGCGTTTCGCGCCCGCGCTGGTGGTGAGCGACGAGCAGATCGCCGAAGCCGGCCGCCTGCTGCGCGCCGCGCTCGACAGCCTGGCCGCGTAATGCCCCCGGGGACGGGCCGCCCGGTCCGTCCCCTGCAGCGCCCGTAAGTATAAAAACAAAGGAGTTCACATGTATGTTGTCCGTCCGGTAGAACTTGCGGATATCGCAGCGCTGGAAAAGCTGGCTGCGGTAAGCATGCCGGGTGTCCATACCTTGCCCAAGACGCGCGACAAAATCGCGCAGGCGGTCGAGGCTTCGATCGCATCCTTCAGCGCCCACGTCGATATCCCCAGCGAGGAATCGTACCTGTTCGTGCTGGAATCCCTGGCGGACCACGGCATCGTGGGCACCGCCGCCATCTTCGCTTCGGCCGGCTCCAATGGCACCTATTTCTCGTTCCGCAACGACGTGATCCAGCAGGTGTCGCGCGACCTGAACATCAGCCATAGCGTGCACGCCTTGACGCTGTGCTCCGAGCTGACTGCCTATTCGCAGCTGTCCAGTTTCTATGTCAACGAAGCGGTGCAGAACCGCCCCGAGGCGGCGCTGCTGTCGCGCGCGCGCCTGCTGTTCGCCGCCATGGCGCCGCAGCGCTTCGCCGACCGTTTCTTCGTGCCCCTGGCCGGCGCCACCGGCCCGAACGGCGAGTCGCCGTTCTGGGACGCCGTGGGCCGCAAATTCTTCCAGATGGACTTCCTCGACGCCGAGCGCACCATAGGCGGCGCGCGCAACCGCACGCTGATCGTCGAGCTGATGCCGCACTACCCGGTGTACGTGCCGCTGCTGCCGGGCGACGCGCAAGCCGTGATGGGCCAGATCCATCCGTCCGGCGAACTGGCCTTCAGCCTGCTCACGGCCGAAGGCTTCGAGGCCGACGACTACATCGACATTTTCGACGGCGGCCCCATACTGCAGGCGCACAAGCACGCGCTGCGCACCTGCACCTCGTCGCTGCAGCGCACTGTGGCCACGCCGCGCCCGTCGCGCGCGGGCGAACCGGTGGTGCCCTACGCGGTGGCCGCCAACGCCGGCCAGGAGTTCCGCGCCGTGGTGGTGGCGGTGCCGGCCATCGAAGGCAGCGCCACCATCGCCCTGCCGGTGGAAGTGCAGGAAACGCTGCAGGTTGCCGAAGGCGGCAGCGTGATTTGTGTACGCATCTAAAAAGAGACTCCTATGCTAGTAGTACGCGCCATACAAGCCAGCGACCTGGACGCCCTGTTCGACATGGCCAGCCAGGTCGGCTCCGGCATGACCACGCTCAAGCCGGACATGAAGATGCTGGGCGACCGCCTGGAAATCGCCGTGGCCTCCTTCGCCGAAACCATCCCGCCCGAAAAGCGCGACTACATGTTCGTCATGGAGGACACCGACAGCGGCCGCCTGGCCGGCGTGTGCGCCATCAAGGGCTCGGTGGGCCTGGACGAGCCGTTCTACAATTACCGCATCGGCACCCTGGTGCATTCCAGCCGCGAACTGAAGGTGTTCACGCGCATGGAGACGCTGTATCTGTCCAACGACCTGACCGGCAGCACCGAACTGTGCTCGCTGTTCCTGAACCCGGACTACCGCCACGGCAACAACGGCAAATTCCTGTCCAAGTGCCGCTTCCTGTTCATCGCCCAGTTCCCGCACCTGTTCACGGAAAAGCTGATCGCCGAAATGCGCGGCTACCAGGAGTCGGACGGCCGCTCGCCGTTCTATGAAGGCCTGGGCCGCCACTTCTTCAAGATGGAGTTCGACCATGTCGATGCCCTCACCGCGCAGGGCAAGAAGTCCTTCATCGCCGAGCTGATACCGCGCCAGCCGCTGTACGTGGCCTACCTGCCGCAGGACGCGCAGGACGTGGTGGGCAAGGTGCACACCTCCACCGTGCCGGCGCGCCGCCTGCTGGAGCAGGAAGGCATGCACTTCGAAGGCTACGTCGACATCTTCGACGCCGGGCCGGTGCTGCAGGGCCGCGTGTCCGAGCTGCGCGCGGTGCGCGACAGCGCCCTGGCCGTGGTCGACGTCGACACCGACATGACGCACGCCTGCGCGCCGCAGCAGGAGCCGGTGCTGGTGTCGAACACCAACCTGAAGGATTTTCGCATGATCCTGTCGGACGCCGCCTCGGTGAACGGCAAGATCGACCTGTCCGCCGACGACCAGAAACTGCTGCGCGTGCACGCCGGCGACGTCGTGCGCACTTTGACTCTCAACGTGAGGAAGAACACCAATGTCTGACGCATCGAACAACGCCCTGAGCAATTTCATCAACGGCCAGTGGTCCGCCGGCCATGGCGCCGAACTGGTGACCATCGACCCGTCGAACGGCAAGCAGACCTGGGCCAGCCGCGAAGCGACCCCGGAAGACGTGGCCGCGGCGGCTGGCGCGGCGCGCGCAGCGTTCGAAGGCTGGGCCCTCGCGCCGCTGGAGCAGCGCGTGGCCATCGTCACCCGCTTCCGCGACCTGCTGAAGGAAAGCGCCGAAGAGCTGGCGCTGCTGATCGCCGAGGAGGTGGGCAAGCCGCTGTGGGAGGCGCGCACCGAAGTAACCACCATGGCCAACAAGGTGGACATCTCGATCCAGTCCTACGGCGCGCGCACCGGCGAAACCCGCAGCAAGGTGGCCGACGGCGAAGCCGTGCTGCGCCACCGCCCGCACGGCGTATTCGGCGTGTTCGGCCCGTACAACTTCCCCGGCCACCTGCCCAACGGCCACATCGTACCCGCGCTGATCGCCGGTAATACCGTGGTCTTCAAGCCCAGCGAATACGCGCCGCGCACCGCCGTGAAAACCGTGCAGCTGTGGCAGCTGGCCGGCTTGCCGGCCGGCGTGCTGAACCTGGTGAACGGCGGCCGCGACACCGGCATCGCGCTGGGCCAGAACAAGGATATCGACGGCGTGCTGTTCACCGGCAGCAGCCAGACCGGCGCCGCGCTGCACCGCCAGTTCGCCGGCCAGACCGGCAAGCTGCTGGCGCTGGAAATGGGCGGCAACAACCCGCTGGTGGTGTGGGACATCAAGGACGTCGACGCAGCCGTCTTCATGGCCGTGTCGTCCGCCTTCATCTCGGCCGGCCAGCGCTGCACCTGTGCGCGCCGCCTGGTGGTGCAGACCGGCCCGGCCGGCGACGCCTTCATCGCGCGCCTGGTGGAAGTCGCCTCCAAGCTGGTGGTGGGCGCCTCGAACGCCGAGCCGCAGCCCTTCATGGGCCCGGTGGTGTCGGCGCCGATCGCCGCGCGCCTGGTGCAGGCCCAGCACGACATGGTGGCCAGGGGCGGCAAGCTGCTGCTGGAAATGAAGCAGCTGCAGCAAGGCACCGGCTTCGTTTCGGCCGGCATCGTGGACACCACCAACGCCAAGGGCATCCCGGACGAGGAATGGTTCGGTCCCCTGCTGCAGATTATCCGCGTGGACGATTTCGACAGCGCCATCAAAGCCGCCAACGCCACCGAATACGGCCTGGCAGCAGCGCTGATCTCGAACGACGCAGCGCTGTGGAACAAGTTCCAGGTGCTGGCGCGCGCCGGCATCGTCAACTGGAACCGCCCCACCACGGGCGCTGCCAGCAGCGCGCCGTTCGGCGGCGTGGGCAAGTCCGGCAACCACCGTCCGAGCGCCTACTACGCGGCGGATTATTGCGCCTACCCGGTCGCTTCAATCGAGAACAGCGCACTCGAAATGCCGGCCAAGCTGTCGCCCGGCATGAACTTCTAAGGAAAACGACGCCATGGCGCAAGCACGCGAATTCAACTTCGATGGCCTGGTAGGCCCGTCCCACAACTATGCCGGCCTCTCGTTCGGCAACGTGGCTTCGTTCAACAACGTCAAGAGCGCGTCGAACCCGAAGCAGGCCGCCTTGCAGGGCTTGGCGAAGATGCGCGCGCTGGCGCAGCGCGGTTTTGCGCAAGCACTGCTGCCGCCGCAGGACCGTCCCAATTTCCGCCTGCTGCGCAGCCTGGGCTTCACCGGCAGCGACGCCGACGTGCTGGCCAGGGCCTACAAGGAATCGCCGGTGATTCTGGCTTGCGCCTACTCCGCCTCGCCGATGTGGACCGCCAACGCCGCCACCGTCAGCCCCTCGGCGGACACCGGCGACGGCCGCGTGCACTTCACGCCGGCCAACCTGAACAACAAGCTGCACCGCGCTTTCGAGCACGCGCAGTCGGCGCGCAGCCTGCGCGCCATCTTCAGCGATCCGAAGCACTTCGCCGTGCATGACGCGCTGCCCGGTACTCCGGCCTTCGGCGATGAAGGCGCGGCCAACCACACGCGCCTGTGCGCCGCACACGGCGCGCAAGCGGTCGAAGTGTTCGTCTACGGCCGCGTGGAGTTCGACGCGGCCGCGCCCGCGCCCAAGCGCTTCCCGGCGCGCCAGACGCTGGAAGCATCGCAAGCCGTGGCGCGCCTGCACGGCCTGGCCGCCGAGCGCACCGTCTACGTCCAGCAAAACCCGGACGTGATCGACCAGGGCGTGTTCCACAACGACGTGATCGCGGTCGGTAACGGCAACGTGCTGTTCTACCACGAGCAGGCTTTCGCCGACGAAGCGGCCACGCTGGAGCGCGTGCGCGCGGCCATGGCCGGCGTGGGCGCGGAGCTGCAGGCGGTGCGCGTGGACACCGGCGCCGTGGCCGTGGCCGACGCGGTGCACAGCTACCTGTTCAACTCCCAGCTGCTGTCCAAGGCGGACGGCAAGATGGCGCTGGTGATCCCGCAGGAGTGCCAGGAGAACCCCGCCGTGGCGCGCTACCTGGACGGCCTGGTGGCCAGCGGCGGCCCGGTCGATGAACTGATCCATTTCGACCTGCGCCAGTCGATGCGCAACGGCGGCGGCCCTGCGTGCCTGCGCCTGCGCGTGGCGCTGACGGACCAGGAAGCGGCGGCCATGCACCAGGGCGTGGTCATGACCGAGGCGCTGTACCACACGCTGGTGGCGTGGGTGGAGAAGCACTACCGCGACCACCTGGAGCCGCAAGACCTGGCCGACCCCGCGCTGGCGCTGGAAACCCGCGCCGCACTGGAGGAGCTGACCCGCATCCTGGGCTTGCCGGGGCTGTATGATCTGTAAGTTCGATCTGTAAATTCGAGTAATCATCCCCATATGGTTGCGGGGCCAACCCCCGCAACCGAATAAAGCGTCGCCGCCGTCCAGCCAAAAGCCTCACGGTGTGGACGGAATACACACAACGTATTGGAGAAGCAACGATGACACAAATGCCACAAGACCTGCGCAAACAGACGCTGGACCTGATCAACGCGAACAAGTCGGCCGACAGCGGCCAAGTCTCCGCCCTGATCGGCGCCTGGCTCGCGGCCATAGATGAAGAAGACCTGGCCGGCGTCGCGCCGGACAGTCTGGTCCCGGTGCTGTGGGAAGGTTTTGCGCAGGCTGCCAAGCGCAGCGGCGCAGGTGTGCAGATCGCCAAATTGCGCTACGCCGACGGCCGCGGCGGCAAGGCGACCGCGTTGCTGATCCTGAACGACGACATGCCGTACCTGGTGGACTCCATCGTCATGGCCTTGCGCAAGCAGCGCCTGATCGCCAACGGCGTGCTGAACGCGGTGCTGCCGGTGGCGCGTTCCGCCGACGGCGTGGCGACCGCCGTCGGCGCTGACGCGGCCGGCGGCAAGTTCGAATCCTACGTGCTGGTCCTGCTGGCCGACGACCTGGCCGAAGGCGACCTGGCGGCCCTGGTGGCGCGCCTGGAAATGGTGGCGCGCGACGCCGCCGTGGTGCGCCGCGACCTGGACGCCATGAAAGAGCGCTTCACCAGCGTGGGCGCGGCAGCAGCCGCGAACGGCGGTGCAGAAGGCCAGGAAGTGGCCGCCTTCCTGGACTGGGCCCGCACCGAAGGCTTCGAGCCGTTCGGCTACGCCTATTACCAGGTCAAGCCTGGCGTACGCGAACTGGAACGCGACATCCCGAGCCGCATCGGCGTGCTGCAGGACACCTCGCACCCGATCTACGGCACCTGCCTGGCCAACATCCCCGGCGACTTCGACACCCTCTCCAAGCGTCCGCATACCCTGTCCATCGTCAAGGCCGACGTGGAAGGCACGCTGCACCGCGACCAGCACCTGGACTTCATCGGCGTGCGCAACACCGACGCCAACGGCGCCATCCTGGGCGAACACTGCTTCGTCGGCCTGTTCACCCGCGCCGCCACCATCACCCCGCTGACCCGCATGCCGTTCGCGCGCGGCCGCATCGCGCAGGTGCTGCAGATCGCCGGCGTGCGCAAGGAAGGCTTCCGCGCCGAGAAGTTCGTCGAGATCCTGGAATCGCTGCCGCGCACCGAAGCGATGGAAGCCGAACCGCAGTGGCTGGCCGACGTGTGCGGCGCGGTCGTGTCGCTGTACAAGCAGCCGCGCACCAAGGTGTTCGCCCGCCGCGACGTGTACGCCCGCCACCTGAACGTGCTGGTCTACCTGCCGCGCGAGCGCTACAGCGCCTCGGTGGCGCACGCGCTGGCCAAGGCCCTGCAGCAAAGCTCGGGCGCCTCGCACGTCAGCTCGCAAACCCTGGTCGCCGACGGCCCGCTGGCGCGCGTCTACCTGATCGCGCACGCCGCCCGTTATCCGCTGGACCTGGAGTCCGACATCCAGCGTCCGCTGCTGTCCATCCTGGATGGCTGGCACAACAGCTTCTCCACCCTGGCCGACGCCGTGTTCGAAGAGGGCACCCGCACCAGCCTGCGCAAACTGTGCGCCACGCTGCCGGTGGACTACGTGAACGCCACCGCACCCGCCGTGGCCTTCCATGACCTGGGCGCCATGCTGCGCCAGGGCGACGGCGGCCGCGTGGCCGCGCGCGTGGAACTGGCTTCGGCCGACAGCAAGGCCACCACCATCCGCCTGTACTCGGTGGAGCGCGTGCCGTCGCTGTCCAATATCCTGCCGGCGCTGCACAATGCCGGCGTGGCGATCGACCGCGAGCAGACCTACACCATCCACACCGGCGACGGCAAGCGCCACTTCGTCACCAGCCTGCTGGTGGACGAGGTCAGCGCCGCCAAGCTGGCGCAGCCCGGCGTGGCCGAAGTGGTGCAGGACCTGGTCACCTCGCTGTTCAACAACGAAGCAGAAGACGGCCGCCTGAACGGCCTGGTCATCGAAGGCGGCTTGAGCACCCGCCAGGTGCAGCTGGTGCGCGCCTATGCGAGCTACTGGCGCCAGGCCGGCAGCCGCTTCTCGGTGCGCTACGTGGCTGAAACGCTGCGCAAGCAGCCGGCCCTGGTGAAGGAACTGGTCGATGCGTTTGAACAGCGCTTCAACCCCGCGCTGCCGGAAGCCGAGCGCACCGCAGCGCTGGAGAAACTGGCCGGCGTCAAGTCGCGCCTGGCGTCCGTGAACCATGCGGACACCGAGGAAATCCTGGCCGCCATGGTCGACCTGATGGCCGCCACGCTGCGCACCAACTACTACCAGAACAAGCAGCAGGGCGACAAGATCATCTTCAAGTTCGACACCAGCCACCTGGCGCTGGTGCCGGAACCGCGTCCGTTCCGCGAGATCTTCGTGTTTTCGCGCCGTTTCGAAGGCGTGCACCTGCGCGGCGGCCCCGTGGCGCGCGGCGGCCTGCGCTGGTCGGACCGCATGGAAGACTACCGCACCGAGGTGCTGGGCCTGGTAAAAGCGCAGATGGTGAAGAACGCCGTCATCGTACCGGCCGGCGCCAAGGGCGGCTTCGTGTGCAAGATGATGCCGAAGGACGCCGTGCGCGAAACCATCGCCGCTGAAGGCGAAGCCGTGTACCGCCTGTTCATTTCCAGCCTGCTGGAGGTGACCGACAACCGCGTGCTGGGCAATATCGTCTCGCCAGCGGACACCGTCTGCTACGACGGCGCCGACCCCTACCTGGTGGTGGCCGCCGACAAGGGCACCGCGACCTTCTCCGACATCGCCAACGGCATCGCCGTGCAGCGCGGCTTCTGGCTGGGCGACGCTTTCGCCTCCGGCGGCTCGAACGGCTACGACCACAAGAAGATGGGCATCACCGCCAAGGGCGCGTTCGAAGCGGTCAAGCGCCACTTCTACGAGATGGACCACAACATGGAAACCACCCCGTTTACCGTGGTGGGCGTGGGCGACATGTCGGGCGACGTGTTCGGCAACGGCGTGCTGCTGTCGAACCAGATCAAGCTGCTGGCCGCGTTCGACCACCGCCACATCTTCCTGGACCCGAATCCGGACACCGCCGTTTCCTTTGCCGAACGCCAGCGCATGTTCGCCCTGCCGCGCTCTTCGTGGGAAGACTACAACAAGGAACTGATCTCGCAGGGCGGCGGCGTATTCCCGCGCAGCGCCCGCTCGATCGAACTGTCGCCGCAGATCCGCGCCGCGCTGGACATCGCGGAAACCGCGCTGCCGCCGGAAGAGCTGATGCACCGCATCCTGCTGGCGCCGGTGGACCTGTTCTACAACGGCGGCATCGGCACCTACATCAAGTCGTCGGCCGAGTCGCATGCGCAAGTGAAGGACCGCGCCAACGACAATATCCGCGTCAACGGCAGTGAACTGCGCTGCAAGATCGTGGCCGAAGGCGGCAACCTGGGCGCCACCCAGGCCGGCCGCATCGAGTTCGCGCTGGCGGGCGGCCGCATCTTCACCGATGCGATCGACAACTCGGCCGGCGTGGACTGCTCGGACCATGAGGTGAACGCGAAGATGTGGCTGGACGTGGAAATGAACGCCGGCCAGCTGTCCGAAGCGGACCGCAACCGCATCCTGAACGAAATGACGGACGACATCGAGCGCCTGGTCCTGCGCGACAACACGCTGCAGACGCACCTGCTGGTGCGCGAACAGCAAGCACAGTCCGAGGCAGCGGTGCAGGACGGCTACGCCGCGCTGATCGCCAGCCTGGAAGAAGAGGGTGCGCTGTCGCGTGAACTGGAGCAGCTGCCCACCGTGGCTGAACTGGCGCGCCGCAAGCTCGACGGCCGTGGTTTGACCACGCCGGAACTGGCGGTGGTGATCGCCAACGTGAAGAACCGCTACAAGCGCCTGCTGTCGGCGCTGCCGCTGACGGAAGAGAGCTGGGCCGAGGCGGTGCTCAAGCCGTACTTCCCGGACCTGCTGGTGGCCACCCGTCCCGCGCTGGCGCACCCGCTGGCCAACGCCATCCTGGCCACCGTGCTGGCCAACGAATCGGTGAACCGCTGCGGTCCGCTGATGCTGCGCGAACTGGCTGCCGAACATAGCGTGGATGAAGCCGACGTGATCCTGGCCTGGGGCCAGGCATGGTCGGCGCTGAACCTGGCGCCGGTGTTCGAGGCGCTGGACGCGGATGCATTGAAAGTGCCGCGCGCCGTGTCGATCAAGGTCGACGGCCGCACCCGCAGCCTGCAGCGCGCTGTGATCCAGGGCGTGCTGGCCGTGCCTGCCGACCAGCTGCGCGCAGCCGGCGGCGTGGACGAGCTGACCCGCCTGTTCGCCCAGCCGGACATGCTGAAGAAACTGGTGCCGGCCGATGGCCAGTCCGAAGCCGACACCACGCCGGGCCTGCGTCCTGAATTCGCGCATGCATGGAAAGCGGTGGACGCGGTGGAAGCCGTGGCGGCCTTCGTGTTCGCGGCGCTGTCGGTCAAGCGTCCGGGCGGCATGGACCTGCCGGCCTTCCTGCAAGTGGGCATGGCCCTGCGCAGCCAGGCGGGCATCGACACGCTGGAACGCGGCCTGAAGCTGCCTGCCGCCAGCCGCTCGCAAGAGCAGCTGCGCAGCTACGCCCAGCACGCGCTGCGCCGCACGCAGCAGCGCCTGCTGACGCAAGTGCTGGCCCGCGCCACCAACGGCCACGACGCGGCCGAAGCCGTGGAAGTGGTGACCAACACGCTGGGGCTGTCCGGCTACGCCACCTCGGCGGACCTGGAGCAGGCGATGCTGGACGTGTGGGCGCTGTCCGAAGCGGCCAACGCCGTTCCGCTGGCGGCTTAAGCGCATGGCGATGTTGCCTGAAGCAGTAAGGGCGTTGGCCGAGGCGGACTTCAGCGCCGTCGCGGCCCGCTTCGCGGCGGCCGGTTTTGCGGTGACGCAGCCGGCCGACGGCATCCTGACCGTGAAGCGTCCTACCCCGGCCGATGCCGGTGCGGATGCCGATGGCGCCGCGCGTGCTGCGGTGCTGGTCTCGGTCGGTGTGCATGGCGATGAGACCGGCCCGATCGAAGTGGTGGCCTACCTGCTGGACGCGCTGTCGCGCGACGTTGCGGCCAATGCGTCGGCATTGGCGGTGGACCTGATGCTTTGTGTCGGCAACATCGGCGCCATCCGCGCCGGCAAGCGTTTCATCGACGCGGATCTGAACCGCATGTTCCGCGCCCAGCGCGGCACGCTGGAAGGCACGGCCGAAGCGGCGCGCGCCGACGTGATGATTGCCGCCACCAGCGACTTTTTCAAGGATGCGGGGCCGGTGCGCTGGCACCTGGACCTGCACACCGCCATCCGCCCCTCGGTCTACCCGACCTTCGCCATTGTCCCCGAGATCATCGAGGACGGCGCGCGCGGAAAGCTGATCGGCTGGCTGGGGCAGGCGGCGATCGGCGCCGTCATCATGAATCCGGCATCGGTGGGCACCTACAGCTACTACTCCGCCGAGCATCACGCCGCAGCCGGCACCACGGTGGAGCTGGGCCGTGTTGGCACGCTGGGCGAAAACAACCTGGAGCAGTTCACGGAAGCGTCGCAGGCGCTGGACGACCTGCTGCGCGGCGCGGAGCCCAGGCAGGCGAAAGCGGCGCCGCACGTGTACGCCACCGCGCGCCAGATCATCAAGCTGAGCGACCAATTCCAGATGGCGTTCGGCAAGGACACCTGGAACTTCACACCGCTCAAGCAGGGTGACGAAATCGCGCGCGACGGCGACACGGTCTATACCGTTCAGCACCCGGAAGAAATGGTGGTGTTCCCGAACCCGGACGTCCGCATCGGCTTGCGCGCAGGCTTGATGGTGGTGCGGCTCAGTTAGTCCAGGCTAGTCCAGGGCGATCACCCGGTCGCCCGGTCCGGCCTGGCATCCCGCAGCGGCCGGTGTCCATCCCTTGTGCACCACGATTTGCCGCGCGTTGTGGCAGATCTCCGTGCGCTCGCTGGCAGGATAGCGCTGCTGCACAAAGGCCTCCAGCGTGGACGGCAAGCTCACCTTCAGCTTCATCTCATAGCGGTCCTGCGCCGGATGGTCGTCCAGGTGTACATGCGGCACGAAGTACGAAGCCAGCATCAGGAAGCTCGAGTTTACAGCCACGCCCTCCGGCGCATAGCCCGTTTCGCGCAGCCAGGCCTGCGCCCGCTCGCGCACGTCGCCGCCGTTGGCCAGGTTGCCCCACGCGGCGGCCAGCAGCTCCGCCACCCATTGATTGCAGTTCTGGTATTGCAGGCCGAAGGCGTAGGCGTTCGCGCTGTAAGTGCCCGCCAGCAGGCCAAGTGCAATCTGCCCGTCCAGCGAAGCGAGGCGCACCGTGTTGGCCGCTTCCGCCGGCAGGCGCACCACCGAGATATAGCCCAGCTTCGGATCGTCCGTGCCCATGACGAAGCCGGCCACGCCCTGGTCGAAGATGCGCGGGCGGTCTTCGTCGCAGGAATAGTAAAGCTGGCGCGTGGTCCAGCCGCCGGCATCGCCGCGCCAGCCGAGCGCTGCGTGCGAGTAGCGGATGTTGAAGCGCGACAGGTCCAGGCCGGAGCGGCTCACCAGTGCTGCGCTGCCGCCAGGCTGGCCCAGCTCTTCGCGCACCACGGCGGCGAAGCGCAGCAGGCGATCCTGCTCACCGGCGGTGAGGCTGTTGGAGCGGTCGCAGAAGGTGGCCGCCTGGGCGCCGCCAAGCGGCAGCGCGGCCAGGCTCAGCATGCATGCGCTCAGCGCGCATGCCGCCAGGTGGCGCAATGTCACAGGTTGACGGGACGCGCGGCCAGTTCGCTATGCCAGTCGTCCTCCAGCACCAGGAAGAAGGCTTTTTGCGTGTCCGCGTGCGCGAACTCGAAACCGTAGGAGCGCGGCTGCGTCAGCACCACGCCGCCCAGTTCCAGGCCTTCCTTGGCCGCGATGGCCGCCGGCAGGTCGAGCACCAGCAGCTTGCCGCTGGCGTCGTGCTGCAGGGTCAGGCGGGTGGTGTTGGCCTTGCCCGGCGCTGCCGCCATCTGGATGATGTGGTACGGGCCGCCGGCGGTCTTGTTGTCGCCGCTGGAGCTGTTGCTGGAACCGTTCAGCGAAGTGGACACGCTGCCGCTGGAAGCGGAGCCCGCGCTCGACGCGGAGGAGGTGAAGCTGTCGGCCTGCGCGTTCAGGGCCAGGGTGGCCGCAGCGGCAACGCCGGCGGCCTTGAAAATCGATGGGAACTTCATTGTCATTCCTATAATTGCGCTTCTGCGAGCGAAAACCAGATAATACACGTATGATTTCCACCTTCCTATCATCGAAAGAAGCCGCCATGTCCCTATCCATGTATCAGGTGTCGGTCCCGGTGTTTGTGCGCGGGCTCAATGTATTGTCCGCGTTGCTGAAGAAGGGCGAGGAGCATGCCGCCGCCAGCGGCGCCGTGCCGGACGTGCTGCTGGGCGCTCGCCTGGCCGAAGACATGCTCCCGCTGTCGGCGCAAGTGCAACGCGCCAGCGACGCCTCCAAGCTGTGCGTGGCGCGCCTGTGCGCGGTGGATGCGCCCAAGTTTGAAGACAACGAAGCGAGCTTCCAGCAGTTGCAGGAACGCATCGAGAAAACCATCGTTTTCCTGGAGAGCGTGCCCCAGGCGCAGTTCGACGGCGCCGATGCGCGCGAGGTGACGCTGGCGTTCGGCGCCTTCAGCCAGTCCTTTACCGGCTCGGGCTACCTGCTCACCTTCGCGCTGCCGAACTTCTACTTCCACATCACGACCGCTTACGGCATCCTGCGCGCGCAGGGCGTGAAGCTTGGCAAGCTGGATTTCCTCGGGCCGTTCTGAGAATCACGGGCCGGTGGCGACCGGCCACACCATCTCCAGCTCCATGCCGATGGAGCGCGCCAGGCCGTCCAGGTCCGGGAACAGCGTGGCGTTGGTGATGTTCATCCGGTACAGCGCTTTCATCGCCTCGTCGCGCATGGCCTGCGGCAGCACGATCTGCTTGAGCAGGGCGCCGCTGTCGCCATAGGCGGGCAGGATCTCGTCCAGCGGCTTGTCCAGCATGCCGGGCACCACCAGCGTGCCCGATTGGGCCACCAGGCGCCGGTCCATCTCGGTCGGCTCGCCGATCCAGATGATGGCGTGGCTGTTGGGCAGGTAGAAGCGCGTGAAGTTGCCGCCCTCGCGCGGGTCGATATGGTCGCGGTCCATGCCGGGATCGGTGTGCGGCGCGGCGGTCCACAGGCGCGGCGTGTTCAGCGCGTAGACGGCGGCGTCGCCGGTGGCGCGCTCCAGCGCGAAGAACGCCGCCACGAAGGGCGACTTGGTGAAGTCCAGCAGGCGGGTGGGCGCGCCGTGGTGCTGCATCAGTGCCAGGCAGCGCAGCGCGTTGTCCAGCACCGACGGGTCGGTCAGGTAGTTGTGCGCCTTGCGGCGGAAGATGCGGATGGCGCGTTCCTCGCGCGCGCGCCAGCTGGCCTGGTCCGGGATGTAGGCGCTCAGGTAGCGCGCCAGGGATGTCATCAGCGGCCAGCGCACATCCTGCTGGCCACGGAATGCCCAGCCGTCCAGCTCCGCGCTGAGGGCCGTGAATTCGTTCCAGTTGCTTACACTGATCTGTTCCATCCGCACTCCTCTCAAAATCGGTCAGGCTGCCAGCAGGGCGGGACGCGGGCCCGCCGCGCGGAGCGCCGGACCGTGCATGCCGTCGCCGGCGTTCAGGCGGAACACGCTCACCAGCCGCGCCAGCTCTGCCGCGCGGTCCTGCAGCGCCTGCGCCGCCGCTGCCGCCTGCTCCACCAGCGCCGCGTTCTGCTGCGTGGTCTCATCCATTTGCACCACCGCCTGGTTCACCTGCGCCAGGCCGCTGCTTTGTTCCGCGCTGGCGGAAGCGATCTCGCTGACCGACACCGCCACCTGCGCCACGCTGGTGACCACATTATGCATCGTCGCTCCGGCCTGCTGCGCAAGCTTGCCGCCGCTCGCCACGCTGGCGGTGGAGGCGTCGATCAGGTGCTTGATGTCCTTGGCCGCTGCCGCCGAGCGCTGCGCCAGCGTACGCACTTCGGACGCCACCACGGCAAAGCCGCGTCCCTGTTCGCCTGCGCGCGCCGCCTCCACTGCCGCGTTCAGCGCCAGGATATTGGTCTGGAAGGCGATGCCGTCGATCACGCCAATGATATCGCCGATCTGGCGCGAGGACGCGCTGATCGCATCCATGGTCGCCACCACCTGCTCCACCACCGAACTGCTGCCGGTGGCCACGCAGGACGCGTCCTGCGCCCGTTCGCGCGCCTGCCGCGCGTGCTCCGCGTTCTGGCTCACGGTGGCCGACAGCTCTTCCATGGCCGACGCGGTTTCCTCCAGTGCGCTGGCCTGCTGCTCGGTGCGGCCCGACAGATCCAGGTTGCCCTGCGCGATTTCGCTGGCGGCGCCGGCAATCGCGTCGGTCCCGCTGCGTACTTCACTGACGATGTTGCGCAGGCTGCCGTTCATTTCCTTCAAGGCCTGCAGGAGCTGGCCCACTTCATCCTGCGAGCGCACCTCGATCTCGCTGCTCAGGTCCCCGCCGGCCACGGTGCGTGCCACCCGCACCGCCTCGCCCAGCGGGCCGGTGATGGTGCGCGTGATCCACAGCCCGAAGCCGACCGCCAGCACGCAGGCTGCGGCGGCCAGCAGCAGGATGTGCAAACGCTTGGCGGCATACAGGTCGGCCGCCTCGCGCCCGCTCTTTTCCATCAGCTTGCCGCCGCCGGCCAGGAAGCCTTTCATGCGCGCGGTGTAGGCCAGCTGGTCGTCGCGCAGCGTGGTCATGAGCAGCGCGGACGCGTCGATGGTGCCGCCGCTGCCCGCCAGTTTCATGAACTCGGCCTGGCCGGCCTGGTACTTCGCACGCAGCACCTGCATGTCCGCGTAGGCCTTGCGTCCCGCCTCGCTGGACAGCATGCCCTGCAGCTTGTTCAACCCTTCGGCGATGGCCTGCTCGCCGGCGGCGATGGAGGCGGTTTCCGCCTTCAGCATGTCCGGATTATCGGCCAGCAGCATGTTGCGCATCGAGATGGCGTTCTCATTCACCTGCAACAGCAGGCTGGTGGTCAGCACCACTTGCGGATAGCGGTCGTCGACGATCTGGCTGGTGGCCTGATTCAGGCTGGCCAGGCTTTGTACCGCCACCAGTACGATACCGCCCAGTAGCGCGATGATGATGCCGAAGCCTGCCGCCAGCCGGTTGCCGATTTTAAGATTTGCGAACATGTGAACTCCATGGAGAACGCCGCGCGGCCCTGACCGGAACAGGGGCACGGCGCGGCGTGGCACTGCGATCAGGTTTTAGAACGAGTGGTGCACGCCCATCGTGGTCACCAGCTGGTTGCGGCCATCGGCCGCGCCGGTGTTGTTCTGCAGCGCGAAGCGCGCCGAACCGCTGGCTTTCTGGTAGGCCGCCTGCACGTAGAACTCGGTGCGCTTGGAGAAAGCGTAAGCGTTGCCGATGCTGAACTGGTTGTACTTGGCGCCGCCCAGCTTGGAGTTGGTGAAGCCGATGTTCAGGGTGTTCAGCGGGGTGTAGTTCCAGGCCGCGCCCAGGTCCACGTTCTTCTGCTTGAAGCTGGAGGCCGGCAGGTCCACGGTGCTTTGCGTGTACAGCGCGTTCAGGCGCCAGTCGCCGACCTTGTAGCCGCCGCCGGCCGCCCAGGTGGTCAGGCTGTCGAACACGGTGCCGGCGTTGCCCAGGTTGAGCGTGGAGAGGAAGGCGCCCGCATAGCCGGCGGCGCGGTCGTTCTGCTTGCTGTAGGCCAGGGCCAGGCGCACCGGGCCGTTGACGTAGTTGGCGCCGGCGCTGACGTTGCGGCCCTTGCTGCTGTCGCCGGCCTGTTCGCCCATGCCCACCATGGCGCTGACGGTCAGGCCGTTCATGGCAGGCGAGGTGTAGCGCACCACGTTGTTGTACTGGTAGGTATTGGCCAGCGTGTCCAGGTTGCCGGGGTGGAAAAGGTAGAAGTTCGTCAGCTGGAAGCCGTTGCTCAGTTTGCCCGCGTAGTCGAACACGATGTCCGGCATGTTGCCAAGCGTGACGCTGCCGAAATTGCCGGACAGGCCGACCATGGTGGTGCGGTTGAACAGCTTGGTGGCGTTGACGCTGGCGCCGGTGTCGGTGGCAAAGCCGCCTTCCAGCTGGAACACGGCCTTCAGGCCGCCGCCCAGGTCTTCCACGCCGCGGAAGCCGAAGCGGTCCGGCTGCATGGTGCCCTGGTCGACGCGCACGGTGGACTTGCCAGCCAGGTTGCTCACGTAAGCCACGCCCGCATCCAGGCTGCCGTAGATGGTGACGTTGCTTTGCGCCTGGGCTGCGCCGCCGGTGATTGCGGTGCTGGCGATTGCTGCTGCTGCGGCGTAGATGTGCTTCTTCATCGGAACTCCCCTTTTGTTATAGGCGGCGCGAGCCGCGTTTCATGGATAAAACGTCGTTTCAAACTTGAATTGGGCGCAAAAAAAACCGGCCGGGTGCCGGTAGCGCAGCGCGCGTGGCTTAGAGGTCGAGCACCAGGCGGTTCCCCTTGCAGCCGGAGACGCAGACCATCATGGTCTTGCCCGACTCGCGTTCGGCCTTGGTCAGCACGCCGTCGCGGTGTTCCGGCACGCCGTCGATCACCGCCGTTTCGCACGAGCCGCACACGCCTTCCCGGCAGCTGTGGTCCACATCGATGCCAGCTTCCAGCAGCGCGTCGAGCAGCGACTTCCCGGCCGGGACCATCACCATCTTCTGCGAGCGGGCCAGCTGGCATTCGTACTCGCTGCCCTGCATCGCCACCACCGGCTCGGCCGGGGCAAAGCGCTCGATGTGCACATTGGGCAGCTTCAGTTCCGCGCAAATGCTTTCGAACGCGTTCAGCATCGGCGTTGGGCCGCAGCAGTAGAAGTGGGCCGCGGCCGACTTGCCGGCCAGGTAGCCGCGCAGGTCCGGCGGGCCGCCCGCCTCCTGGTCGAAGTGGGTCTGTGCGCGGCCGTCGGCCAGCAGCTGGTCGACGAACGCCGCCTCGTTGCGGCTGCGCGCGCAGTACAGCAGTTCCACCGACTTGCCCATGCGGCGCAGTTCGTTGAGCATGCTGTAGATGGGCGTGATGCCGATGCCGCCGGCGATCAGCACCGTGTGCGCGGCCGTTTCGTCGAGCGGGAAGTTGTTGCGCGGCGCGCCTATCTGTATCGTGGAGCCCACCCTCAGCTGCTCGTGTACGTAGCGCGAGCCGCCGCGCGAGTTCCGGTCATGCAGCACGCCGATTACGTAGCGGCGCCGCTCCAGCGGCGAATTCGACAGCGAGTAGCTGCGCACCACGCCGTTCGGCAAATGCAGGTCGATGTGCGAACCGGCCGCGAAGGCGGGCAGCTCGGCGCCGTCCGGCGACACCAGCTCCACGCTGACGATGCCCTGCGCTTCGAAGCGCATGGCCTGCACGCGCACGGTGATCTGTTGACTGTTGCTCATGGCGATTGCTCCCGATACTCTGATGTCTTAGGCGGTCTTCTCTTCGGCGGCGGCGATCTGCGCCTTGGCCAGGCCGCGCAGGTGGCGCCGCAGGCGCACGATGCCCATGTCGTGCTGGTACAGCATTTCGCGCTGGTTGGCGTCCGGCTCCATCGCTTCCAGGATCTCGCGGTCCTGCTCCAGCACATGCCAGTGGCGCGCTTCCAGGCGGTTCTTGTACAGGAAGCGCCAGGTGTCGCGCTGCCAGCCTTCCACCTTGCGCACGCGCCAGAAGAACACGGCGGTGGCGCCTTCCTCCATCGGCGCGTAGCCGCCGATGATGATGAAGTTGCCGCCCGGGCCGCCGGTCTTCGGATAGGGGATCTCGAGGCGCATCCACTGGATGCCGGTTTCGGCATATTCGGTCCAGTCGAAGTTCACGCCGCGCTGGCCTTCCTTCTCGAACACGAAGCCGGTGTCGGTGTCGCGCACGCGGAAGGCGGCGGTGGATTCGCCTTCGGCCATCGAGTGCGACTGCTTGTGCAGGAAGGTGCCGTGCATCGGGTCGAGCACGTTGTCCAGCACGTAGCGGTAGTCGCCGTTCCATTCGGCGTAGCACAGGAAATTCGAGTACTCGGGCGCGCTCAGTTCCGGCGGCAGTTCCAGCGGCGGCGGCTGGTCCACATCCTTGCTGGCGTTGTACACGAAGATGGCGCCGGCCGCCTCCTGCACATGGAAGGAGCGGGTGGCTTTGGCGCCTTCCAGCTTGCAGCCCGGGCTGCCCGGTACGCTGGTCACCACGCCGTCGAAGCGCACCTGCACGCCGTGGTAGCCGCACGCGATGCGGTCGCCCAGCACGATGCCCTTCGACAGCGGCGCGCCGCGGTGCGGGCAGTGGTCTTCCAGCGCGTGCAGGGTGCCGTTCGCTTCGCGCCACAGCACGAACTTGCGGCCCAGGCGGCGCAGCGAGACGGGGCGCTCGGCGATAAAGCCGGACGGGCAGATCGGATACCACAGGTCTTTCAGGCCGGCGGCGAGGACGGCTTCTACTGGATCGTTGGCTACGGTTCTCATGGCTTGTCCTTCCTTGTTCAGCATTCAGCGGCCAGGCGCGCTACTTCGGCCTGGTACCCTTCTTCGGTCCATGCGCCGCCGCCGGGGAAGCCGGGGCCGGTGCGGTTCAGGTGCGCCACCAGCGCGGTGAGGTCGGCGATGCCGGACGCGAAAGCGCGTTCGATGGAATCGCCCAGCAAGTCCTCATAGCCGGTGGGTTCACGGCGGCGGGTCTGGTGTACGGTCAGGTAACGTTCTTGCATGATGTGTCTCCGTTCAGGACTTTGGTTTGTCGGTCAGGAATTTGCCTTCGGGCGCCTTGGCGTTGCGTTGCCTGCGCGTGTTGCCATCCAGGCCGCCTTCGATGGCCCATTCCGCGAACACCGTGGGGCCGGGTTCGAACTCGCGCGGCTCCCAGTGCTGGTCCAGCTGGTCCTCGTCGGCGTAGTATTCGATCAGGCCGCCGGCCGGATTCTTGAAGTACCAGAAGTAGGCCGACGAGATCGGGTGGCGCCCCGGTCCCAGCTGCGTGTCCCAGCCCTGGCGCGACATGTGCATGCCGCCGCCGAACACTTCGTGGATGTCGCGCACGGTGAAGGCCACGTGGTTCAGGCCGGCCTTCGGATCGGGCGTCTGCAGCAGGAAGATGTCGTGGTGGCCGCCCACGTCGGCGCAGCGCAGGAAGGCGCCGCGGCCGGGGTAGCTGTCCGACTGCACAAAGCCGAAGTGCTTGCGGTAGAAGGCTTCGCAGGCCGCCACGTCCTTCACGAAGAACACCACGTGGCCGACCTCGATCGGGGTGGCGCGCTCGTAGGCCGGGCTGCGCTGGTTCACGCGCGGGCGGTGCGACCAGGTGTTCATCTCGGCGCATTGCACGTCCACGTCCTGCTTGCGGGTGACCTGGAAGCGCACGGCCAGGCCGTTCGGGTCGGTGCAGCCGATGCGGCCGGCGGCCGCGTTCTCGTAGGCGCCGGGCAGGCCCCGCACGATGGCGCCGAAGCGCTCCATCACCTCGGGCGATGACACGCCCCACACCACTTCGCGCAGCGTGGGACCGGCTTCGATGGCCGGCGGCAGCGCCGGGTCGTCCGCGCGGCGCACCAGCACGCGGCAGCCGTTCAGCGTCTCGAATGCCAGCAGGCCTGCGGTTTCCTCCACCAGCTTCAGTCCCCAGTCGGAGAAGAAGGTCTTGCAGGCGGGCAGGTCGTCCGCGCCGTAGGTGATCTCGTCGATTCCAAGTACGTCCATTACTTTGCTCCCTGCGCCCACGGCAGCGGCATGTCGTTCATGCCCCAGTAGACGCTTTTCTGTTCCATGTATTGCAGAATGCCGAGGCGGCCCTTTTCGCGTCCCAGGCCGCTGTCGCGCCAGCCGCCGAACGGGGTCGAAATCGAAAACTGCTTGTAGGTGTTGATCCACACGTTCCCGGCCTGCACCGCGCGCGCGTAGCGCCAGGCCTTCTTGTAGTCCTGGGTCCAGATGCCGGCGGCCAGCGCGTACACGCTGTCGTTGGCCTGGGCGATCAGGTCCGCTTCGTCTGTGAAGGGCATGGCCACCAGCACCGGGCCGAAGATCTCTTCCTGGCAGATGCGCCAGTCGTTCTGCACGCCTTCGATGATGGTCGGCAGGTAGTAATTGCCCTTCTCGAACTGGGCGCCTTGCGGGCGCATGCCGCCGGTGCGGATGCGGCCGCCCTCGGCCACGCCCAGCGCCACATAGGACTCGATGCTGTCGCGGTGGCGCGCGGTGATCAGGGGGCCGAGCTGGGTCTTCTCGTCGGCCGGGTCGCCCACGCGCAGCGCGGCGGCGCCGGCGGCCAGGCGCTCCATGAAGCTGTCGTAGATGCTGTGCGCCACGAACAGGCGCGAACCGGCGATACACGACTCGCCCGAGCTGCTGAAGATCCCGTACAGCACGCCGGCCACGGCGTGGTCCAGGTCCGCGTCCTCGAACACGATGGTGGGCGACTTGCCGCCCAGTTCCAGCGACACCGGCATCATCTTGTCGGCCGCGATGTGGGCGATGTGCTTGCCGGTGCTGGTGCCGCCGGTGAAGGACACGCGCTTGACTAGCGGGTGCAGGGTGATGGCGTCGCCGATCACCGAGCCTTTGCCCGGCAGGACGCTGATCAGGCCGGCCGGCACGCCGGCTTCGATGCAGATGCGGGCCAGTTCCAGCGCCGCCAGCGGCGTCACTTCGGCGGGTTTCACCACCACCGCGTTGCCGGCCGCCAGTGCCGGCGCCATCTTCTGCGCTTCGCTGGCAATGGGCGAGTTCCACGGCGTGATGGCGGCCACCACGCCCATTGGCTCGTAGACGCTCATGGTGAGGTTGTCGCCGCGCGCCGGGGTGATGGTTTCCTCCAGCGTTTCGCAGGCTGCCGCGAAGAACTGGAAGGTGGCGGCGGCGCTGGCCACCAGGTTGCGCGTTTCGGTGATCGGCTTGCCGTTGTCCAGGCGCTGCATCTGCGCCAGTTCCTCGCCGCGTTCGCGGATCAGCTGCGCCACTTTGTTCAGCACGGCGGCGCGCTCGTGCGGTTTGCGCTGTGCCCAGCCGCTGGTGCGGAAGGCCAGGTCGGCGCGCTCGATGGCTTCGTGCACGTCGTCCACGCTGGCGGCGTGCAGGTAGGCTACCGGTTCGCCGGTGGCGGGATACAGCGTGGCATACTTGTCGCCGCCGCCGAGGCGCCATTCGCCCGCGACGCAGATTTGTTGAGTGATGTTCGAGTTCATCTGTCTTGCCTTAGATCGAGAGGGCGTGCGCGCGGTTGTTCAGTGCGCGCACCACGCTGAATACCGTCAGCGCGGAAGTCTTGGGATTGGCCGCCAGCGGCTTGCCGCGCATGGTCAGCTCGAAGCCGCCGAAGGCGCCGCTCGCTTCCACGTGGTGCACGTTCTCGGTCGCGGCGGGATCGGCCAGCAGGCGCACCTGCGTGTGGTCCAGGCCCAGGCCCGCCAGCGACAGCGTGGCCGCCACGTTGGCGTTCTTCGGATACAGGCGCGCCGCTTCGCGCGCCGTGCCTTCGAAGATGACCGTGGCCTGCGTCAGCGCGTCCAGGTCCACCAGCTTTTCGGCGGGCGTATCCTTCCACGCGCCGGGCGGCTTGCGGCCGGTGTAGACCACCGAATCCAGGCCGCCGATGCGGGCCGCAGCCAGCGCGTCGATCGCGCCGATCGCCCCGGACAGCAGCTGCACCTGGGTTTTGCCGCGCTGCGCCGCCTGTTCGAGTTTTTCAGCCAGGCCTTCCTCGGACAGGGCGCCCACCGACACCACCATGCACGGAATGCCGCTCTCCAGCGCCGGGATGATGTGTTCCTCGATGGCGCGGTGGCCGGCGCATTCGATCAGCAGGTCGGGCCGGCTGCCGTTCAGGCCGACGCCCACCTTGGTGTGCGGGCACAGTTCGCGCACGGTGGCGCCGGCGTGCTCAAGGCCGGACTCCGGCACGATCACCAGGTCGAACACCACCTCGGGATCGCTTTTCAGCAGCTCCATCACGCCGACGCCGATGGCGCCGCAACCTATCATCGATACATGCAGCATGGCGGGCTCTCCTTATGCGGTGGCGGTGGCGGCTTCGGCCGGCGCGGCTGCCTTCACCGGCGGACCTGCGAAGGCGGTCTTGAAGCTGCCGATGGACAGCATGTCGATCTCCAGCAGGAAGGGACCCGGTTCGGACAGCGCGGTGCGCAGCGCCTGGCCGGCATCGGCCAGGTTGCTCACGCGGGCGTGGCGCAGCTGCAGCGAGTGCGACAGCTCGGCATAGTCCGGCGTGTGCAGGTCGACGTAGTGGCGGCGGCCGCCGTACTGCACGTCCTGGATGTTCTTGATCACGCCGTAGCCCTTGTCGTTCATCAGCACGATGACCATGTCGGCCTTTTCCTGCACTGCCGTGGCCAGCTCGCCCAGGTTCAGGATGAAGCCGCCGTCGCCGGCCAGCGTGAAGGTCTTCTTGCCCGACTTGGTCACCGCCGCGCCGACCGCTGCGCCGATGCCCATGGCCAGGCCCTGGCCGATGCCGCCGCCCAGTGCATGCACGCCCGCCAGCGGATCGAAGATGCGCAGGTAGCGGTTGCCCCAGGTGGAGTTCGACACCGTCACGTCGCGCACCCAGTTGAAGCGGCGGCCCGCCGCTTCCTGCAGCTGGTCCACCAGCGCGCTGTAGGGGCCGAGGCCGTCGACCAGGCCGGCCACCGCCACCGCGCGGGCGGCCTGCAGGTCGGCGATGAAGGACGGGTCGATGCTCATCTTGCCTTCCAGGCGGTCGGCCAGCGCTTCCAGCGCCAGCTCCGCGTCGCCGCAGACGAAGTAGTCGCTCTTGTAGCAGCGGCCTTCGGCGGCCGGATCTGCGTCGATGCGGTACAGCGCGCGCGGCAGCTTCAGTTCGTACTTCAGCGTTTCATTGCCGCGCAGGCGGGAACCCACCACCAGCATGGCGTCGCAGGTCTGGTAGAAGTTCTCCACCGGCTTATGCAGGTTGAAGGCGCCCAGCGAACGCGGGTCGTCTTCGGCCACTACGCCGCGGCCCTGGGTGGTGGTGACCACGCCGAAGCCCATGTCCAGCAGGCGCTGCACCTGCTTCGAGGCGCCGCGGCTGCCGCCGCCCAGCCACAGCATCGGGCGCTTGGCCTTCTTCAGCTGCGCGGCCAGTTCGTCGAGCGCGTGCACCGACGGCTCGTTGCGCTGGATGGGCAGCGGCTTGAAGTCGGACGGCATGTCGATCAGCGCGGCCTGGATGTCGATCGGGATCTCCACGCTGACCGGGCCCATGGGCGGCGTCAGCGCGATCTGGACCGCCTGCTTGACGGTGCTCAGCGCGGTGTCCGTGCTGCGGATGCGGAAAGCGGCTTTGGACACGGCCTTGAGCATGGTCAGCTGGTCCGGCGCCTCGTGGATATAGGACAGGCTCTGGTCCAGGTAAGGCGTTTCAATCTGGCCGGTCAGGTGCAGCAGCGGGGTGCCGGCGGTGAGCGCTTCCACCATGGCGCCGGCGGCGTTGCCGGCCGCCGTGCCGGTCGAGGTCAGGCATACGCCCAGGCCGCCGGTGCTGCGGGCATAGGAGTCGGCCATGTTGGCGCCGCCCGCTTCGCCGCGTGCCGGCACGAAGCGGATCTGGCCGCGTTCGCCGAAGGCGTCCAGGATGGGCATGTTGTGGATGGAGATCACGCCGAAGGCGGCTTTCACGCCGCACTGCTCGAGGAAAGCGGCAATGGCGCCGCCGACGGTGATTTGATTGGTATTAGACATGGCGTGAAAGTCCTCCAGAGACGTCGATATGGCTGCCGGTAGTGTAGGAAGAGAGCGGAGAGGCCAGGAACATGATGGCGCGCGCTGCTTCTTCGGGGAGGCCGAGACGGCCGATTTGAATCTGTTTTTTCTGTGCCAGGCGGCGCGTCCACGCGGCCCAGTCCAGGTGTTGGTCTTCTTCCGGACGGGCGTCGAAGCGGCGCTTCCACTGGCCCGATTCCACCAGGCCGATCAGGATGCCGTTCACGCGCACGCCGTCCGGCGCGAATTCGGTGGCCAGCGAGCGCACCAGGTTGTGCACGCCGGCGCGCGCGGCGGACGTGGCCACCATGTGTGGCTCCGGCTGCACCGCCAGCAGCGAGTTGACGCACACCACCGCGGCGCCGGGCCCGGTCTTGAGCTGCGGCAGGAAGGCGCGGGTGGGGTGGATGATGGAGAAGAACTTCAAACGCAGTTCTTCCATCCACGCTTCGTCGGCGGTATCGGCGAAAGTCGATACGCGGCCCTGGCCGGCATTGTTCACCAGGATGGACGCGGCGCCCAGTTCCCGCTGCACGCGGGCAGCGAATGCCGCCACTTGTTCCGGCGCCAGCACGTCGCAGGTTTGCGCCAGCAGGCGCGCGGCGGGGAACTGCGCGCGCAGTTCGGCGCCAGCCGATTCGAGGCGGGCGGCGTCGCGGCCGCACAGGGCCACGGCGGCGCCGGCTTCCAGCAGCAGCTGTACGGTCGCGTAGCCGATGCCGGACGAACCGCCCGTCACCACCGCTACCCGGCCTGCAAGATTAGTCATGCTCATCATGTGCTCCGTAAAATCAGCGCTGCCAGAGGTTGACGATTTGCGCGGTTTCGGTCGGCGCATGGTCCAGCAGGCGGGAAAGCTCGTCCGCGCTGCCGCGTACCTGGGCCACGATGCGCTCCAGGTGGCCGGTGCCGATCTGCTGGTCGGGGATGGTGGCGCCCAGCGCGGCGACCACTTTGCCGCTGTGGTCGCGCACCGGCGCGGCCATGGTGGAAATGCCGCGCTCGAAGAAGCCCTGTTCCCACACGTAGCCGCGTTCGCGGTCCTGCTGCAGCATGTTGAACAGGTCCAGCACCGTGTGCGGCGTGCTGTCCGAGTACACCTTCAGGTGCTCTTCCGGATACAGCTCGCGCAGCTGCGGCAGGGTCAGGTCCTGCAGCAGCACGCGGCCCAGTACGGTGGCGTGCGCCGGCAGGCGGGTGCCGACGTTGACGGTGCTGACGAACGGCGCCGGGGTACTGGACTTGGCCACGTAGACGATGTTGCGCGCGTCGCGCACCACCAGCGTGGTGGAGTAGCCGATTTCGTCGCGCAGCCGTTCCAGCAGCGGGCGGCCGATCTCGGTCAGCTCCAGCGAAGCCAGGTATTCAAAGCCCATGCGCAGCACGGCCATGCCGAGGCGGTAATCGCGGCCGCCTTCGGCGCGCTCGACGAAGCCCATGCGCTCCAGCGTGGTCAGCAGGCGGAACACCGTGGAACGCGGCACGTCCAGGCGCTTGGCCAGTTCCGGCGCCGACAAGGTCTTCTCGTGGCGGCTGAATTCGCACAGCAGGCGCAGGCCGCGTTCGAGGCCGGGCACCGTGTATTTGTCGGCGCTGTCATCTTCCGCTTGTTCAGGCTTGTTGTTCATGTTTGGTCCCGTAAGTTGTAATGGTTTAGTTCAGGATGGCCGCCGCGGCAGCCTGGGGCTGCTCCACGTAGCAGGCGTGGCCTGCCTGGTCGATCAGGGCGAACGGCAATCCGTGGTGTTCGGCCACCAGGCGGCAATCGGCCGGCGTGGTGACGTTGTCGGCGCTGCCGCAATGGACCGAGGCCACCGCGCACACCGCGCCGGACAGCGCATAATTGTCGATGGCGTCGCCGCACAGCAGGTGCACGGCTTGGGTGTAGCCTGGCAGGTTCAGCTGCGCCATGTTCCAGCGCACCCAGTCGCGCTGGGTAGTGCCGGCATTGCCCGACAACAGGCGGCTGGAGCGTTGCGTGGCCATGCCGTGCACACCCAGTTCGCCGACCGTGGACAGGCGCTCGCGCGCCACTTGCGCACCTTGCGCCAGCCGCGCCGCCTGGCCGTAGCCGCGCGCTGGGCTGAGCAGCACCAGCTTGTCCAGCGTGGCAGGGTGGGCGGCGGCGTAGGCGCAGGCCATCATCGCACCCAGCGAGTGGCCCACCAGCACAAAGCGGCCGGAGTCCAGTACCCCCAGTGCCTGCAGCATCTGGCGCAAGCGGGCGGCGTAGGCTTCCGCGCCGGGACGCGCTGCGGCCAGCACGGAGGAGCTGCCGTAGCCGGGCGCGTTCCATGCGATCACGCGGCTGCCCGGTGCGGCGGCGGCCAGCTCCAGCGCGCAGGGCAGCCAGGAGGCGGCGCCCGAGCCTATGCCGTGCAGCAGCACTACGGTTGACTGCGTGGCGGACTGCGCGGCGGGCGCCGGCGGCACGCCTGGCGCGCCCGGGGCGGCTGCGATTTCGCGGTAGCTCACCATGCCGCCTTCAACGGCGACCGTGCGTTCCGCGAAATGGCGCTCCAGCAGGGACAGGGCGTATTGCAAGCCGTCCGCTTCCGGTGCCATGGCGCTGATGCCGGCAAAGTTCATCTCAGCCTCGCTTGATGCTGGCCAGCGGGTGCTCTGGCGGATAGGTTGGCGTGATGGGCTTTTGCGCGCCCAGCATCACGCACATCAGCGCGTCTTCCTCGCCGATATTGATCTCTTCGCGGTACACGCCGGGCGGAATCGACACCACGTCGCGGTCGGTCAGGATGGTCTCGAAGCGCTCGCCGTCCTTTTCCAGCACCAGCTTCAGCTTGCCGCGCAGGACGAAGAACACTTCTTCCACGTCCACGTGCACGTGCGGCGGGCCTTCATGGCCGGCCGGGATGATCATGGTCGAGAAGGTGAAGTGCTCGGACGGGATCACGCTGCTGTCGTTGGCCACGCCGGTGCCGCCGGTGCCGATGTAGCGCATCTGCGCGCGGCGGTACTTCGGATCGTAGTCGGCCTGGAATTTCAGCGCGTTCCAGTCGTACTTGCGGGTGGAGAAGCGCGCCACGCGCGTGTTCATCCATTCCTCGAAGGAGGCGCCTTGCGGCTGGTCCCAGCTGCGCTGGATCTGCTTTTGTTCGGATACGTCGCTCATTTGTATGCTCCTGATTTAGTTCATTACGAAGCCGCCATTGACGGCAAGGACTTGGCCGGTGACGAAGCGGGACAGGCCGGACAGCGCGAACAGCACCGCGCCGGTCACGTCTTCCGGCACCTGCAGGCGCTGCAGGGCGCGCCCGTCCTGGTAGGTCTGGTAGCGCTGGGCCGGGACGTACTCGGTGGCTTCCACCTTGGTCAGGCCCGGCGCCACCGCGTTGACGGTGATGTTGTGGGCACCTTCCTCGCGCGCCAGCGAACGGGTCATGCCCATGATGGCGCCCTTGCTGGCCACGTAGGCCATCAGGTTGGGCGCGCCCCACAGCGGCGTGTCCGATGCCAGGTTGACGATGGCGCCGCTGCCGGAGGCGCGCAGCGCGGGCAGGCAGGCGTTGGTCATCAGCCAGGTGCCGCGCACGTTTACTTCCATCACCTTGTCCCACATGGCGATCTCGATCTGCTCGGACGACCTGCCGCCCGAATTGGTGATGGCGGCGTTGTTGACCAGGCCGTCGAGCCCGCCCAGCCGGGCCACCGCCGCGGCGGCGCAGGCGTCGATCGAAGCCGGGTCGGCCATGTCGAGCGGGAAGCCGTGCACCTGCAGGCCGCGTTCACGCAGCGCCGCCACCGAAGCGGCCAGCGTGTCGTGCAGGATGTCAGCCAGCGCCACGGTAGCGCCGGCCTCGGCGATGGCGGTGGCGAAGGCCAGGCCCAGGCCGCGCGCCGCGCCGGTGACGAGCACCTTGCGGCCGGCCAGGAGTTGGGTAGTAGTCATCTGAAGCGCCTCCTTATTTCGTGCTGGTTGCTGCTTTAGGCAGGTAGTGCAGCACGCGCCGTTCGGCCCATACCACCGCGCCGTAGGTGACGATGCCCGTCAGCGTCAGCGCGCAGATGGCCACGAACACGGCGGCGGTGTTGCCCTGGCCCTCGCCGTCCACCAGCAGGAAGCCCAGGCCCTGGTTGCCGCCCACCAGTTCGCCCACCGTCACGCCGATCACGGCCAGGGTGGAGGCGATGCGCAGGCCGGAGAACAGGGCCGGCATGGCGGAGCGGAATTCCACCAGGCAGAAGATCTGCCAGCGCGACGCGTTCAGCGTGCGCACCAGGTTCACCATGTCCGGGTCCACCGTGCGGATGGCCGAGAGCACGTTGATCATCACCGGGAAGAACACGATCAGCACCGCGACGATGATCTTCGGGTAGATGGTGTAGCCCAGCCACATCACGAACAGCGGCGCGAAGGCGACTTTCGGCGCGATCTGCAGCGCCAGGATGTAGGGCGAGAGCATGGCTTCGGCGCGCGGCGACAGGCCCAGCGCCACGCCGACCGCCAGTCCCAGCAGGGAGCCGAGCGCGAAGCCGATCACCACTTCCATGGCGGTGATGCCGAAGTGGCCCAGCAGGTCGCTGTTTTTCCACATGAAGACCGATTCCTGCAGCACGCGCGAGAAGCGCGGCAGGATGAACTCGGGCATGCCCAGCGCGCCGGGACCCCATTCCCAGGCCGCCAGGAAGATCGCCAGCACCAGCAGGCTGCCCAGCACGGTGCGCGTTTTTTCGCTCAGCAGCGGGGCGGTCTTGGCGGGCGTGGTCATGATGGCGGGGGAGACTGAATTGGCTGAAGTTGCGGTATCCATTTAGCGCGCCGTCCCGATGAACTGGTTGGTGAACAGGTCGTTGACGGCGGCCGCCTTGGAGACGATGCCTTCGCTGACATAGAACTTCTGCACGCTTTCCATGCGCGCGCCGTCGATCTGGCCCAGCGGCTTCTGGTTGGCGTAGACATATTTGCGGTACATATTGAAGATCTGCTCGATGCTCGCTTCCTTGCCCTTGTAGGAAGGGATGGCTTCGACGTAGGCGGCGGTGGCGGCCTTCGGATCTTTCATGATGTCTTCCATGCCGCGCAGCGTGGCGCGCACCAGGCGCTTGAGCAGTTCCGGCTTGTTCTTGATGGTGTCGTCGGACGCCAGGATGGCCTGCGCCATGGACTTGAAGCCGTTGGTCTCGATGATGTCCACCTTGGCGCCGGCGTCGGTGGCGCTGACGATCCAGTCCGGCACGCCGGCCAGCGCCTGCGATTTGCCGGCCGCGAACACCTGCCACACGCCGGACGGGCCGGCGGCCTGGATCGCCGCGTCGCTCTTGCCCAGGTCCACGTGCTTCATATTGCCCAGCAGTGCGTAGTAGGTGGTGTCGGTGTAGGACATGACGGTGATGGTCTTGCCCTTCAGGTCGGCCAGCGACTTGATGCCGCCGCCCTGGTGCACGCCGACCATGGTCAGCGAGCCCGCGCCCAGCACCGCGATGGCTTTCACCGGCACGCCGTTGGCGCGCACGATGATGGGGGTGTCGCCGATGGCGCCGCCGATCACCGCGTTGCCGGCGCCGATCTGCTTGGCCACGTCCACGCCGCCCTTGGCCGCCACGAAGTTCACTTTCAAGTTCTCTTCCGCGTAGTAGCCCTTCTGCTGCGCGATCATCCACGGCGCGAAGGCCGGGGTGTTCGGCGGCGCCGGCAGCAGGTAGGTGACTTCTTCAGGTGCCGCCAGCACTGGTGCGGCGGCGAAGGCCATGGCGACGGCACAGGCGGCCGAGGCGAGGATTTTATGCATGCTCATATACACTCCTGATTAGTATCGAAACGGCGTTCGGTATGGATTAATGCAGTTCGGCTTCCTGGTCCTTGCCCACTTTCAGCAGCTCCATCAGGCGCCCCGCCAGGGGACCGATTTCGGGCAGCTTGCGGCGCGCCAGCGGATCGTTGCGGTGCGGCAGATCGACCACGATTTCCTCGATCACGGTGCCGGGGCGCTCGCTCATCACCAGCAGGCGGTCGGACAAGGCGATGGCTTCGATCAGGTCGTGGGTGATGAACAGCGCGGTGCGCTGCTTCTCGTACAGCATCTGTGCCAGATCCTGCTGCAGGATCATCTTGGTCTGGGCGTCCAGCGCGGAGAATGGCTCGTCCAGCAGCAGCACATGCGGGTCCACCGCCAGGGTGCGGGCCAGCGCCGCGCGCTGGCGCATGCCGCCGGACAGCTGGTAAGGGTAGTGGCTTTCAAAGCCTTTCAGGTGGCACTTGGCCAGCAGCGCATTGGCGGCCTGGTCGCGCTCCTTGGCGGACACGCCGTCGATCTCCAGGCCCAGCCCCACGTTGGCGCGGATGGTGCGCCATGGCATCAGCAAATCCTTTTGCAGCATGAAGGCCACTTTCTTCACCGGCTTGGTCACCAGTTCGCCGCCCACGTACACCTCGCCCACCGTCGGCAGGTACAAGCCGGCGCCCATGTTCAGCAGTGTGCTTTTGCCGCAGCCGGACGGACCGATGATGGACACGACTTCTCCGCTGCGAATGGAAATGTTGACGTTGGTAACCGCAGAACGCGGCTGTGAGGTTTGCCGGTCGATGAAACTCTTGCCGACGTTGCGGAATTCGATTTCGATCATCATTTCTCTCACAATCATATGTTCCACATATAAAACAACGCTTCGTATGTGGGTTGTAATGTGATTGAAATATAGCAGACATTTTTCGAGAATCCAGCTTTTTGTCTCAAATAAAAATCAGCGTTTCATAGGTAAAACAAAGCAAAAAAAATGGGCAGAAATGCCCGGGCGTGAAAAAGGGGGCGCCGCCCTATGGCGCCGCCCCCTTTTCAATTGAAAGTTGCTCTGGAGTGCTGTTGTTTTTTTGCGCTCAGGTTGTAGAGGTCACATGCGCGGCGCGGCGCACGCGCGGCTGCATGGAACGGTCGGGCGCAGGGGCAGCAACGGGTGCTGCAACCGGAGCCGCAATCGGCGACGCTTGGGGAGCGGAAGAAACCGGCGGCAAGTCATTATCCGGTGTGTCCTGTCCTGCCGCGCGCGGGTGGGCAGGCAGCCAGCCGGCGATGGCGGCGGTGCCGGCCATGCACAGGATAATGACGGAGATCGCCGCAACTGCGCTCAGCGCTGAGAAGCGGTTGCTGACAGTGGGGATTTTTTTGATGATCGCCATGATGATCTCCTTTGTTATTTTGCCGAGACTCAAGATTAACGATCCGGCACGCCGCAAGCTATACATGGCCCTGTATCAAAAGTAAGCAACTGTAACTGGCCACTTGAAGTGGCGGTACACTGGCATTTTTTCCCTTCTGGAGCGCTTCATGAGCCAGCTGTTCACCCCTTACGCACTTGGCCCGCTGACGCTGGCGAACCGCATCGCCATCGCGCCCATGTGCCAGTATTCCGCCGAGGACGGCCTGGCCACCGAATGGCATATGATCCACCTCGGCCAGCTGGCGCTGTCCGGCGCCGGCCTGCTGATGACCGAGGCCACCGCCGTGTCGCCCGAGGGCAGGATTTCGGCCTGGGACCTGGGCTTGTGGTCCGACGCGCACCAGGCCGCGCTGGCCCCGGTGGTGCAGGCCATCCGCAAGCATTCGGCCATGCCGCTGGCGGTGCAGCTGGGGCACGCCGGCCGCAAGGCTTCCAGCCAGCGCCCTTGGGAGGGCGGCGCCAGCGTGCCGCCCGCGCACGGCGGCTGGCAGACCGTGGCGCCGTCCGCCGTGCCGCATGCAACGGGCGAGCACGCCCCGCTGGCGCTGGACGAGGCGGGACTGCAGCGCGTGAAGGATGACTTCGTGGCCGCGGCGCGCCGCGTGCATGCGCTGGGCATCGAAGGTATCGAGCTGCACGGCGCGCACGGCTACCTGCTGCACCAGTTCCTGTCGCCGCTGTCCAATCAGCGCACGGACCGCTACGGCGGCACGCTGGAGAACCGCATGCGCTTTCCGCTGGAGGTGCTGCGCGCGGTGCGGACGGCGGTGCCGGAGTCGGTGTGCGTGGGCATGCGCATCTCGGCGTCGGACTGGGTGCAGGGCGGCTGGGACATCGAGCAGAGCGTGGTGCTCGCGCGCGAACTGCAGCAGGCCGGCGCGCACTTCGTCCACGTGTCCAGCGGCGGCATCTCGCCCTTGCAGCAGATTCCGCTGGGGCCGGGCTACCAGATCCATTTCGCCCGCCGCATCAAGCACGCCACCGGCTTGCCGACCATCGGCGTCGGCCTGGTGACGGAACCGGAGCACGCCGAATCCATCGTGGCGCAGGAGGACGCGGACGTGGTGGCGCTGGCGCGCGCCATGCTGTACGACCCGCGCTGGCCCTGGCACGCGGCGGCCAAACTGGGCGCGCAGGTGCAGGCGCCGCCGCAGTACTGGCGTTCACAGCCGCGCGAACTGAAGGATTTGTTCGGCAGCACGCGCCTGGGCCAGCGCTGAGGGCCGGGGGCACGGAGGCGGCCGGCCTGCGTCTTAACGCAACAACACAGTTGTCATTCTTGTACAAAAATCCTCATGGCGAGCGCGGCGTAAGGCCCTATAATCGCTTGTTTTTGACCGTACCCATCAGCAGAGCGCGGCGGCACAACCGGCGCGGCGGCTACACACCATACAAGGAATGCCTGTGACTCAAACGCTGGCCCAGAAATTGACCCGTACCAAGCCGGTCGGTTTGCACGCCGAACAGGGCGACACCCATACCGGAGGCCTGGCCCGTTCCATGGGCCTGTTTTCGCTGACCATGATAGGCGTCGGCGCCACCATCGGTACCGGCATTTTCTTCACCATGGTGGAAGCGGTGCCCAAGGCCGGCCCCTCGGTGATCCTGTCCTTCCTGCTGGCGGCCATCACTGCCGGCCTGACCGCGCTGTGCTACGCCGAGCTGTCGTTCCGCATTCCCGCTTCCGGTTCCGCCTATTCCTTCGCCTACAGCACGGTGGGCGAGTTCCTGGCCTTCATCGTCGCTTTCTGCCTGCTGCTTGAATACGGGCTGGCGGCCAGCGCCACGGCGATCGGCTGGTCGGACTACCTGAACAACTTCCTGGTCAACGCCATCGGCTGGCAGATCCCGGAGACGCTGCGCACACCGCTGATCCTGGCCACGCCCACCGGCTGGGCATGGAACGTCGGCCATTTCAACCTGCCCCCGATGATACTGGTGGCCATGTGCTGCGTGCTGCTGGTGCGCGGCACCAAGGAATCGGCCACCACCAACGCCATCATGGTGCTGGTCAAGCTGGCCATCCTGGTCTTCTTCGCCGCCGTCGCGCTGAGCGGCTTCGATTCCAACAACTTCACACCCTTCCTGAAACCGGTGAGCGGCGAGTGGCTGCCGGGCGCCACCGGCATCGCGGCGGCGGCGGGGACGGTGTTCTTCTCGTTCATCGGCCTGGACACCATCGCCACCGCCGGCGAGGAAGTGCGCAACCCCAAGCGCAACGTGCCCATCGGCATCCTGAGTGCGCTGGTCATTGTCACCGTGTTCTACCTGCTGGTCGCCGTGGCGGCCATGGGCGCCCAGCCGGCGCACAAGTTCGAAGGCCAGGCCGCCGGCCTGGCGGTGATCCTGCAGAACGTCACCGGCAAGGCCTGGCCCGCGCTGGTGCTGTCGGCGGGCGCCGTGATCTCGGTGTTCTCGGTGACGCTGGTGACCATCTACGGCCAGACCCGCATCCTGTACGCCATCTCGAAGGACGGCCTGGTGCCGAAGACTTTCCAGAAGGTGAACGCGAAAACCCATTCCCCGGTCAGCAACACGCTGATCGTGTGCCTGGTGGTGGGCGTGGTGGCCGGCCTGGTCGATTCCACCTTCCTGTGGGACATGGTTTCGATGGGCACGCTGACCGCCTTCATCATCGTGTCCGTGGCGGTGCCGGTCCTGCGCCGCAAGGACCGCGAGGCGGGCATTCCGACCAAGGGCGGCTTCCGCGTGCCGTTCGGACCTTACTTTGTGCCGGCCCTCAGCATCGGCGCCTGCGCTTACCTGATGGTCAACCTGTCGCACGCCACCAAGGTGATTTTCACCATCTGGATGCTGGTGGCGGTGGTGACTTACTTCGGCTACAGCATGCACAACTCGCGCTTGAAGAAGGCCTGACCGTCGGCGGGCAAGTGCCCAGAATGACAAAAACCCGGCCTCGGCCGGGTTTTTTTTTGGTATTGCCTGCCTTAGTGCGCCTTGGCCAGGGTTTCCAGCTCTTCCAGCGAACGGTCCAGGACGGGTTGCAGGCAGATGCGGGCGGCGACTGCGGCGGCGGCGATGACAGTGGTGAACAGGGCGATCAGTTCCATGATTAACCCCGCGATGCCATGAAGTGCAGTTCGGTCATCAGGTTAGGCATGTTCGCGTCTGGACGGCTGGCCAGTTCGAACAGCGTAGCCTGTGGTTTGCTGCGCTGCACCGGTGCGGCGGCAGGCTTGTGGGCCAGCAGGGCAGCCATCAGACCGCGTGCTGCCCGGCCAACGTTGGCGAAATAGCTGGTTTCGTTGTAGCTGTTGAACGTCAGGTTGCTTGCGGTGGTCATGATGTGCTCCAATGCGTGTGATGTTGCAGTGCAGTATAGATGCTCCACATCCATAAATAAACTTTTCATTTGTGATGTGGCCTATAAAAAATTCAAATAACTCTGCCGAAGCTGCAGGCACGCAGAGGTAGCTCTGCTGTATCATTGATGGCCTAAAAGCAATTAAAAACAGGGGATTCGGGATGTCTTTGCGTATCAAACTCATGCTCGCCTTGCTGCTGACCGGACTGGCGTCGGTGGCGGTGGTGGGCGGCCTGACTTATTCCAGTGTCAACACCAAGTTCGACACCATACGGAGCAAGCAGGCCGCCGAGCACTTCCATAAATTCATGACGGCTTATTTGACCGAGTATGGCGATTGGAAGACGGCGATTGCCACCGAGTCCTTTGACCGCTTCGTCCAGCGCACCGAGCGCGGCCAGGTGGCGCCGGACAGCGAGCGTCCGAGCGACCTGCTTGAACGCATGCCGCCCAATATCGACCGCCAGTCGCGCCAGGACGAGGCGCGGCCGCCACGCCCCGAAGGCGCCCCTCAGCCCGACGCGCGCCGTGGCCCACCCGATGGCCGCCGCCCCGAACTCGACGAGCGCCGTGGCCCGCCCGACGCGCGCCGCCCCGAGTTCGACGAGCGTCGTGGCCCACCCGATGGCCGCCGCCCCGAACTCGACGAGCGCCGTGGCCCACCCGATGGCCGCCGCCCCGAACTCGACGAGCGCCGTGGCCCGCCCGATGGCCGCCGCCCCGAATTCGACGAGCGCCGTGGCCCGTCCGACGGCCGCCGCCCCGAATTCGACGAGCGCCGTGGCCCGCCCGACGGCCGCCGCCCCGAGTTCGACGAGCGCCGTGGCCCGCCCGATGGCCGCCGCCCCGAGTTCGAAGACCGCCGCGCGCCTCCGGCCGCCGCTCCGGCTAAGGAGGACCGCAGCGTGCAGGCCGACGAGCGCGGCACGCCGCAGGCGGCGCCCCGTATCTGGCGCGCCGCTTACCTGCAGCAGCCGCAGGCAACCGGCGCGACCGAGCCGTTCGCCGGCCAGCGCCAGGCTCCGTCCGACGACCGTCCAGAGCGCGGCCGCCAGCGCCAGGCGCCACCATACCGCTTCGTGCTGACCGACCCGGACTACAAAGTCCTGCTCGGCGCCGGCCAGTACAGCCGCGACAGCCAGTTGCCGGCCGATGCCCGCGCCAAGGCGCGCCCGATCGAAGTGAATGGCAAGGTGGCCGCTTACGTCTCTCCTGAAGGCGTGATCACGCCCAGCCGGCAGGAACTCGAATTCCTTGCCGCCATGCGTTCCTCCCTGGCCGCCGGCGCCGCCGGTGCTGCGCTGCTGGCGCTGGGCCTCGGCCTGGCGCTCAGCCGGGGCCTGAGCAGCCGCCTGAGCCACCTCACCAGCGCCGTGCGCGCCATGCACGGCGGCTCGCTGCGCCAGCAAGTGCCGGTGCAAGGCAAGGACGAAGTGGCCACCCTGGCCAGCGCCTTCAACGAAATGAGCGAACAGCTGGCGCGCAGCCACGAAGAACTGCAAGCGTCGCACCAGACCATCTTGCAGCAGGCCGACCAGCTGCGTGAGCTCAGCATCCGCGACGCGCTCACCAACCTGTACAACCGCCGCCATTTCGACGAACAGGCCAGCACCTTGTACAACCAGGCGGTGCGCCACAAGCGCCCACTCAGCCTGGTCATCGGCGACATCGACTTCTTCAAGAAGATCAACGACAACTACTCGCACGCGACCGGCGACGCGGTGCTGCGCCAGGTGGGCGCCATCCTGCGCCAGCACGTGCGGCTGAGCGACCTGGTAGCGCGTTACGGCGGCGAGGAATTCGTGCTGGCACTACCGGAAACCGACCTGCCGCAAGCGGCTGCCCTGTGCGATAAGCTGCGCCAGATCATCGAGCAGCACCCGTGGCACGAGGTGGAGCCCGGCTTGAAGGTCACCATGAGCATGGGCGTGTTTGCCGACTACGCCGTGGGCACTGCCGAAGCCATGCTGCAAAAGGCCGACGCGCTGCTCTACCAGGCCAAGGAAGCGGGGCGCAACCGCGTCTGCCACGCATAAGCTCCTAAACGGCTTCGGCGTCGGTTTCGATCTCGGTCAGACCATAATGGGCGCGCGCTGCGTTGCAGGCTGGCGTGCCCGCCTCGAATTCGCGGCAGGTGCTGGAACGCTGCGGATAGATGGAACAGCCGACCTGCCGGCCGACTTCGCCGTCCAGCGCCGAACAGCGCGACGGCCGGTGCTCGGTGCCGCGCATCGCCACCAGGTGCGGCGAGATCGGCACCACCATGCGCTGCGGCACGGTGCCGCCCGGATGCGCATCGGTTTCGCCCCAATAGAATGACACGCGGAATTTGGCGCAGCAGGCGCCACAGCTCTGACAGTGTGCGGACATCTTCCATAACAATGAAACAATGTTGACTGCTATGATAGTCAGGACACCGCACGCAATCAAGCGTGCGCGCGGCTACCGGAAACGGAGACATCCATGTCCTCAGCAGCATTGAACGCGGCCGACACCGCCGCCCTGATTCCTTTTCCCGCGCTGCTGGATGCGCTGCGCCTGGCCGTATGGCAGGCCGCGCAAGGCGTCATCGCCTGCCCGGCGCGGCAAGTGGTGCCGCTGGCCGGCGGCGGCGTGATCCTGTCCATGGTCGCCACCGCGCCCGACATCGCGGTCCACAAGCTGATTACCGTGGTGCCGGACAACAGCGTGCGCGGCCTGCCCACCATCGCGGGCCAGGTCAGCGTGCTGGACGCGACTACCGGCGCCGTCGTCCTCACGCTGGACGGCGCCACCGTCACGGGCCGCCGCACCGCCGCGCTGTCCATGCTCGGCATCGCCACGCTGCTGGGCCGCGCGCCGCGCCATGTGCTGCTGGTCGGCACCGGCACCCAGACGCTGAACCATGCGAAGGCGCTGGCCGTCATCTACCCGCACGCCGCCGTCAGCATCGGCGGCCGCACCGGCGCCTCCGCCGAACGTTTCATCTCCGAGCACCTGCACGCGGCGCATGCTGGCGCCCATGGTGCAGACTCGCATGAACCGGGCGCCTTCGCGCGCCCGCCCGCAGCCGCCGACATCGCCGCCATGGCCGACGACATCGACGTCGTCATCACCGGCACCACCAGCAAGCAGCCGGTCTACCTGCACCCCGCGCGCGCCGGGCGCCTCATCATCGCCGTCGGCGCCTTCAAACCCGACGCCGCCGAAATCGCCCCCGCCACGGTGTCAGGCAGCCGCATCTACGTCGACGACCCCGAAGGCGCCCGCCACGAAGCCGGCGACCTGCTGCAAGCCGGCACCGACTGGTCGCAAGTGCAAGGCATCGCCCAAGCCCTGGGCGCCGCCCCGATGGCCGACGCCGAGCCCGTGCTCTTCAAAACCGTCGGCTGCGCCGCCTGGGACCTCGCCGCCGCCCGCGTGGCGCTAAGCACTAGGCACGACCAGGGCTGAACGATAAGCCAAGTGCCTTCGCGACCTTCATGATGGTCGCGAATTCAGGGTTGCCCTCTGCCGACAATGCCTTGTAGAGGCTTTCGCGGGCAAGCCCGGTATCCTTGGCCAGCTGCGTCAATTCTGAGCTCGCTGATGCCATCGCGCAGATATTTGTGTCGCCAAAATTTCCCGCCCGCAAACGCTCCAGTCTCGCGTTGATGCGCAAGACTGCCTGACGATTCTTGAGTGCCGTTTGCCAGCGTTTGAACCTTTCGCTTTGCAGAATCTGAAGCATAAATAACTGTAGTCCATGGGCTACAGCGATGCAAATCGTCCTATCAAACGATAGTCAAGGGAACGCGGTATTGGTGTCGCCACAGTTGGCGATCCGTGGCAGTGTTACTGGCCTGTGTGCGGTTTGTCCCGAGATTCAATTTGAGGGACGGGAATTTTGCTTTTCGGGAGCATCGGATATGCATAGTTGAATCTAAGGCTGCACCTTGTGGTCTTCGGCCTGGGCTTGTTCCATGGCGGCGGGTTCGAGTTCTTCCGCCGAGCGGTTGAGGTGGACGAAGATGCCCCAGGAGGCCAGCAGCACGCCGACGCTGGCGACCAGCGCTGCGACGTAAACCAAGTCTTCGGCGTCCTCGTGGACGGCGCGGAAGGTGGCAACCAGGCCTTCGATGGCCAGCGCCACCACCACCACCACGAAAAAGCGCGACAGGAAGCGCCGCACCCGCGTAGGCGCGCTGATGTCGGCGTCGCGCACCACTTCTTCCTCGATGATGGTTTCGGCGATTTGCAGCGCCACCACGGCGGCCGCCAGGATGCCGATCGCTTCGATCACTTCCTGCGCCGCAGCCAGGCCGAGTTCACCGCCGGCCGCATACCAGCCCATGCGCGCGGCAATGGCGACCAGCAGCAGCGCGCCGCCGCCGAACAGCAGCGCGATCAGGGCATGCAGGCCGCTGCAAACGAGCATCAGCTGTTTCATCGTGGTGCTTCCGGTTGGTTGGGGGTGCTTGTATTGTAGAGCTGACTGGCCGCGCCTTATGTGCGCTACACATCATATGCCGCCTATGGCCGTGGGCGCGCGCGGTCCAGGAAACGGCCGCCCCACAGCACGCAGGCGAGGGCGGCGACGATCAGGGCGATGCCCGCCCACTGCAGGGCGTTGATGGTGTCGCCCAGCACCAGCATGCCGGCCGCGATGCCCACCACGGGCACGCCCAGGCTGAACGGCGCCACCCGGTTCACGGGGTGGCGCTTGAGCAGGCCGGTCCACATGGCGTAGCCGAGGATGGTGGCCATCCAGCCCAGGTAGGCCAGCGAGGCCCAGGTGCTGGGCGGCGCGCCGGTCCAGCGCCAGCGCGTGGCCGGGTCGTCGAACAGCAGCGACAGGCCGATGAAGGGCAGGATGGGCGCCAGGCTGCTCCATACCATGAAGGCCAGCACGTCGAACTGCGGTGTGCTGCGCTGCGCGCGCCGCACCACAATATTGGACGCCGCCCACATCGCGGCCGCGCATAGGCACAGGAGGAAGCCGGCCAGGGTGGTCCCGCCCGCCGCTGCGCCTGCGGCCGCATTGGCCCCGCCCACGTAGTTCAGGCCGAAGCATCCCAGCCCGCAGGCGGCCAGCGCCAGGCCGGCCAGCAGCGCGCGGCTGGGGCGCTCGCTCAGCAGGGCGTAGCTGAAGATGGCGGTGAAGAAGACCTGCGTCTGCAGGATCACTGAGGCCAGCGCGGCGCTCATGCCGGCCCGCAGCGAGAGAAACAGCAATCCGAACTGCCCCACGCCCTGGCACAGCCCGTACAGCAGCACGATGCGCCACGACAGCTTGGGCGGGCGGATGAAGAACACCAGCGGCAGGATGGCGAACAGGAAGCGCCCGGCGCCGAGCTGGAATGGCGTGAAGTCGCGCAGGCCGAACTTCATGGCCACGAAGTTGGTGCCCCAGATGAGGACCACGCACAGCGCCGCTATCAGGTCGCGTCCGCTCAAGGGGGCGTGGTCGGTCATGCTGTCTCCTGTGGCTAGTTGGGGGAGACGTTGTGGACGATCGCCTCGCTGTGAACCACGATTTTATCCGCATCCGCCTGAAGCAGCCGGATGCGCCTCTGAACCACCGGCCAGCCCGGCCAGGCCACCGCCGCTTCCGCGTGGGGGGGCTCGGTCGGAACCGGCTGCGCCGGCAGCGGCGCAATCGGCTGGCCGTGCTGCGCCAGCGCGCGCGACAGGGTCAGGTACACCTGGGCGTGGCTGTGCGCCAGCATGGCGTTGACCGCGTCCGCCGGAATATCCTTCACGTGCCGCCGCAGGATGGCGCGCAGCGCCGCCACGTGCGCCACCAGCAGGTAGTTCTGCACGATGAACAGGTTGATGTCCTCGGCCGCGCGCTGCTTGCTGGCCGGCTCGTCGAGCATGCGCACCAGCGCCGCGCTCAGGCCCGCCAGGCTGTCCATCAGCCGCTTGCGCTCTATGCGGTAGGGGAAGTCGTTGCGGCTTTTTCCCTGCAGCAGTTCGAACGAAGCCTGCATATAGCGCAGGTTCACGTCCAGCACCTGCCGTATCAGGCGCGGCAAGGTCTGGTATTCCCAGTTGGCCAGCACGAAGCTGAATACGGTGGCCACCGCCGCGCCGATGAAGGTGTCCACCAGGCGCTCGGTGATCAGGCTGGTGTTCCCAGGTGCGATCAGGTGCATCTGCAGCAGGATCATGATGGATACCGCAATCGCCGCGTAGCGGTAGCGCAGGTAGATGAAGGTGGGCGTGGCCACCGTCGCCAGGATCAGGATGCCGACGATGGCCGGTGTGTAGTCGACGAACTTCAGTATCAGCGCCGTGATCACGCAGCCGATGATGGTGCCGGCGATGCGGTCGCTGCGGCGCTGCTTGGTCATGCTGAAGCTGGGCTTCAGGATGATCACGATGGTGAGCACGATCCAGTAGCTGTGCGCCGCGTACGGCAGCATGTGGCCCACCGCCAGTCCGGCCGCAATCGCCATCGCCACCCGCAGCGAGAAGCGGAAGATAGGCGAGTCCATGCGGAAGTGCGACAGCATCAGCTGCAGTTCGTACTTCTGCTGCGACAGGAAGGGCTGCATGTCGGCGTCCACCCAGAACGGTGTGCCTTCGTACTCCTTCTGGCTGGCCACGTGCAGCTCGCCTATCATGCGGATGATGGCGCGGATCTTGTTGCGCTGGGCGCGCAGCACAGCCAGCGCCTCGCCTGCGGGCTTGCCCGCGTCGGCGTCCGCCTGCAGCTGCGCGATGGCCGCTTCCAGCGCCTCCATCTCGGGCGCGTAGCTGATGGCCGCGTGCGAGGGCCGCTTGCGCGTCACCGCGTAGCCGACCGACTCGATATCGCGCGCGGCCTTGTAGGCCAGGTCGTGCAGTGTCCTGAGCACCGGCGCGTCGGCCAGGTGGGTGCGCAGCAGCGCGTAGTCGGTGTGGGTGGACAGGATCTGCTCGTACAGGTCCAGCATGCAGACGTGGACCTGCACCACGATGGCGTCCTTGCGGTTCTGGTGGCTGCGCAGGATCAGGTCGCGAGAAGCCTGCTGGCGGTCGGCCAGCAGCGCCTGATGCCGCACCAGCTTGTTAAACTGCTCGGTGAGGTTGTAGCGCGTGTCGTAGAAGTCGGCCTTGATGTCGATGTAGGCGGCCAGCTCGAACAGCGCCTCGGCCAGCACCTGCTGCTTGATGCGGTGGCGCAGCAGCCATGCCAGCGCCATCGCATAGGCCAGATAGGCCACGCTGCCCAGCAGGAACAGGCCGGCGTGGATAAAGGACTCGCGCACCGTCATCACATGTTCCATCGACATGGTCATGATGAACAGCGTGGCTAGCTGCAAAGGCATGGACTTCTTCCCGTACACCACCATCATGCTGGCGAAGAAGCTCACCAGCACCAGCATGGTCATCAGCAGCCAGGGCACGGGGCCGCACAGGCTGATGAGCAGCGTGACGGTCGTGCACAGCAGCACCGACGCCAGCATCTCGTTGAGCTTGTGCTTCAGGGGGCTGGGCATGTCCATCAGCGCCGTGCACAGCGCGCCGATGCACACCGTCATGGCGACGGCCATGCCGGTAAACTGCAGCGCGATGATGGTGACGCCGACCAGGCCTGCCGCGAAGCGCAGGCCCAGGTGGAAGTAGTGGCTGTAGAAGAAGGTCCGCAGGTTGAGTGCGTAGTGCATCGATCTCTTACAGGATCGACAGCACTGGGTAGCGGCGCCACTCCGGCTCGGCATGCCGTTTGCCGTTGTGGAAGATGAAGTGCAGCACCGCGTCCTGGTTGCTCAGCAGGGCAGGGTTGGCCAGCTTCCACGCTTCGAATTTGGCTTTCAGTTCAGGCTCGGTTTCCAGCATGTCCAAAGCCAGGTCTTCGAACACGTAGTCGGAGAAGGCTTCCTTCTTTTCCAGCACGCTGTTGAAGAAGCCCCAGCGGAAGAAGCTGTCGTGGCCTTGCGGCTCCAGCGTCTCCACCGCATAGCGGGCGTTGTCCTGGTCCAGCGAAACGATGTAGTCGCCCACGTTGAGCTGGAAGGCGCCCGTGCGCGCTTCCACTTCCACGCCGTCGTGGAACATGTGGCCCTCGTAGGCGGTGGGGCGCGATTGCACGGAGGCGATGTGGTAGTACTGCGCCTGCACCGTTTCGGCTTTCTCAACGCGCGTCATCCGCACGCCGTTCCATTGCAGGCGCTCGATGGCTTCGCGCCACTGCTGCGGCACCACATACGCTTTCGGCGCGCGCACGGTGACGCTGGCGGGGAAGCTGTTGTAGTAGGCGATGTCCTTTTCCCAAGGCTGGCTGCGGTCATAGGAGAGGCGGGTGTAGTTGCCGATCACGCTGGCGTGGCGCCTGGCGGCGTAGCCCTTGAAGCGGAAGGTGGCGGGATTGCTCTCGTCCATCTGCCACATCACCGGCCAGGCGGCCTGCTTGCGGCCCTCGGCCCTGGCCTCGGCGCGCAGGCGCTTGATTTCGGCGCCGTGCCTGACGGTGAAGGCCAGCGTGGTTTCCACCAGCGCGCGCATGGATTCGTAGCGGTCCGCGAAGGGCTTGAGCATGTGCGTTTCGGGCATGAAGCCGATCACGTGGTGCAGCGCCGCGAAGCCGGTGGAGAAGCGCGGCACTTCCAGGAATTCGGCGATGCCGTCGTCCGGCGTGTCCTGCACCGGATTGACGTACGGGCAGGTCGGCCAGCCGCGCTGCTCCATCTCGGCGTAGATCGCAGGCAGCATGGTGTTGCGCAGGAAGGGGCCGAGGCCGTAACCCAGCTTGTCGGCCTGGGTGTGGATCAGCGTCATGGTATACGGGTAGTCGGCGCCGTTGGAGGTGTGGGTATCCACCATCACGTCCGGCTGCCACGAGGCGATCAGTTGGTTGAACAGCTTCGCGTTCAGGGTGTCGCACTTGACGAAGTCGCGGTTCAGGTCCAGGTGGCGGCTGTTGCCGCGGAAGCCGAACTGCTCCGGGCCGTCCTGGTTCACGCGCGAGGTGTTGGCGCGGTTCAGGCAGCCGTCCACGTTGTATACGGGGATGAACAGGAACACGGTTTCGCCCAGCGCGGCCAGCTTGGCCGGGTCGTGGCAAAAGTCGCGCACCATGGCCATGCAGCTGTCCACGCCTTCCGGCTCGCCCGGGTGGATGCCGTTGTTGTTGAAGAAGACGGTGCGGCCGGCGGCCTTGATCTCTTCGCGGCCGAACACGCCGTCCGCGCTCACCACGCCGCGGTGCACCGGAATGCCGCCGTCCGATACGCCGATCTGCTCGAAGCGCAGCACCTGCGGGAAGCGGCGCGCCAGCTCTTCGTAGAAGGCGATGCATTCGGTCCAAAGGGTGGTCTGGTTACGGTTGCCCTTTTCGTAGGGCGTGAGCATTTCTGGGTGCATGGCGTCTGGATCTCAGAGGTATGGTGGTGAAGGCGCGCCGGGTAGGCGCTGGATCAGAGCCGAATTGTAGCACCGGGGCGGTCTTCCCCGCCCCGGCCGCGCGCTTACACAGGCGCGTTTTTGTCCACCCAGGCCGCGTAGGCGGTGATGAACTTGCGCAGCACTTCGCGGGTCTGGTCGTTGTTCACTTTGCCGTCCTCACCCAGCATCTTGGCGGCGCCGCCGATATAGGCTTCCGGCGCGGGCATGGTGGCCACGTTGAGCGCCACCAGCGACTGGCGGATGGCATGATTGGCGCCGAAGCCACCCACGCCGCCCGGCGACACCGTGACCACGCCGCCGGCCTTGCCGCTCCAGATGCTCTTGCCGGCAGGGCGGGAGCCCACGTCCAGCGCGTTCTTGACCGAGGCCGGCATGGAGCGGTTGTACTCGGGCGAGACGATCAGCACGCCGTCCACCCTGGCCATGGTGTCGCGGAAGGCGGTCCAGGCGGCGGGCGCCTGGCCTACCTCGTCCAGGTCCTGGTTGTACAGGGCCAGGCCGCCGATGTCGACGAACTCGAACGCCAGCGAGGCCGGCGCCAGGGCGATCAGCTCGTGGGCGAACTTGCGGTTGATGGAATCCTTGCGCAGGCTGCCGATCAGGACGGCGATTTTCTTGGTGGTCATGGGACTTCCTTTCATTGGTGAATATGCAAACCTGACTTTAACGCAAGTGCCGCCCGCCGGGCGGACGATAAAAATAGCTTGCTATTAAATCGCGCGCTATATATTATTCATCCCATGCAGCGGCAATAACGTTGCCGGCCTCCCTCAAATAAGTAGCGCACTATTAAATAACCAACGATAGGAAACATCATGCGCACCATCAAAACCCTGATCGCAGCATCCCTGGCCACCCTGATCGCATCGAGCGCCTTCGCCGGCGGCCTGCCGGGCGTGGAAGCCAAGACCGCCAAGTTCCTGACCGCGCTGGAGGGCGGCCAGCCGCTCGAGACCATGACCCCGGCCGCCGCCCGCGCCGTGCTGGAAGGCGCGCAGAGGGGCGCCAAGCTGCCCGCAGCCGACGTGTCGCGCAAGACCATCAGCGTGGACGGGGAAGAGATCAAGCTGGTGATCGTGCGTCCCGCCGGCAGCAAGGGTACGCTGCCCGCCTTCATGTTCTTCCACGGCGGCGGCTGGGTGCTGGGCGACTTCCCCACCCACGAACGCCTGATCCGCGACCTGGTTTCGGGCTCCGGCGCGGTGGCAGTCTATGTGGACTACACCCGCTCGCCGGAAGCCGGTTACGGCGTGGCCATCAAGCAGGCTTACGCCGCCACCAGGTGGGTGGCAGCGCACGGCAAGGAGATCCAGGTGGACGGCAGCCGCCTTGCGGTGGCGGGCAACAGCGTGGGCGGCAATATGGCGGCGGTGGTGGCGCTGATGTCCAAGGACAAGGGTGAACCGAAGCTGCGCTCGCAGGTGCTGCTGTGGCCAGTGACGGACGCCAATTTCGACACGCCCTCCTACCAGCAATTCGCCGACAACCACTTCCTCACCAAAAACATGATGGTCTGGTTCTGGGACAGCTACACCAAGGACGCAGCCCAGCGCAAAGAAATCTACGCGTCGCCGCTGCAAGCCACGCTGCCGCAACTGCAAGGCCTGCCGCCAGCCCTGATCCAGACCGCCGAATTCGATGTGCTGCGCGACGAAGGCGAAGCCTATGGCCGCAAGCTGGACGCCGCCGGAGTGAGCGTCACCACGGTGCGCTACAACGGCATGATCCACGACTTCGGCCTGCTGAACCCACTGACCGGCGTGGACGGCGTGCGCGCGGCGATGAGCCAGGCGTCGCAGGAACTGAAGGCGCGCCTGAAGTAAGTTGTTCTAACCCAGCGCTGCGCCCAGGTCTTCGTAGAGGAACTGGGTCAGCGCTTTGATGCGCGCGGTGTCCTTCAGGTCGCGGTGGGTCAGCAGCCACAGGCCGGTGTCAAAGCGCGGGTCCGGTTCTGCCACGCGCCGCAGGCGGCGCTCCGGGTCCGCCAGGTGGCACAGCAGCGGCGCCATGCCGATGCCGTCGCGCGCGGCGTCCACCATGGCCAGCAGGCTGTCCACGCGCATGCGGATGCGCTCGGGCGGCACATTCTGCGCCAGCCAGCGGGCCTGCTCAAGGTGGGCCAGCGTGTCGTCCAGGCCGATCCAGTCGTGCCCGGCCCAGTCGGCCGGGCCGATGCCGGTGGCGCCGCTGCTGATGCCGATGCCATCGCCGCCGCTGATGCTGGCGGCGCCACCCGCGCCGCCAGGCCCCCGCTTGGCGGCCGCTTTCAGATAGCTGTGCGAAGCGTAAATGGCGCTCGACAGTGCGCCGAGGCGTCGGCCGACCAGCGTGTCCGGCGGCGTGTTGGACGGCCGCAGCGCCACGTCGGCCTCGCGCCGGTTCAGGTTCAGGAAGGCGTTGTTCAGCACCAGTTGCAGGCGCACCCCGGGATGGCGCTGCTGGAAGCGCGCCAGGCTGGGCATGAGCAGGCTGCGCGCCAGCGTGTCGGTGGTGGTGATGCGGATTTCGCCTTCCAGCTGCTGGTCCTGGCCGCCCACGGCGCTGCGGGCCGCGGCGATCTGCTCCTCCACGCCGGCCAGGCGCGCCTGCAGCGTTTCGCCGGCCTGCGTCATCGTGTAGCCGGACTGGAAGCGCTCGAACAGGCGCACGCCGAGCGCGCGTTCCAGGCTGCCCAGGCGGCGCAGCACGGTGGAGTGGTTCACGCCCAGCTCGCGCGCTGCGGCGGACACGCCGCCGCCCCGGCCCATGGCGCCGCTCAGGGTGATGAAGTAGCGCAGGTCTTCCCAATCCATGTTGTGCATTTTTGCAGAACCATTTGGCAGTTTTTGCCAATTTTAATGCGTTTTTGCAGAACCTATACTGGCGCCATCACTTCACCAGGAGCCGCACCATGATGACGCTGTATACCGCCAACACCCCCAACGGCCAGAAAATCACCATCGCCCTGCAGGAGCTGGAACTGGCGCATGAAGTCCGCCTGCTGGACCTGAACGCCGGCCAGCAGCACCAGCCGGAGTTCGCGGCCATGAGCCCCAACCACAAGATCCCGCTGCTGGTGGACGACGGCCAGGCCATCTTTGAATCCGGCGCCATCCTGATCCACTTGGCCGATAAGGCCGGACGCCTGCTGCCGAAAGACGGTGCGGCGCGCAGCACGGTGCTGCAATGGCTGTTCCTGCAGGTGGCCAGCGTGGGGCCGATGCTGGGCCAGCTGTGGTGGTTCCGCCATGGCGCTTGCACCGAACCGCGCAACGAACAGGCGCTGGAGCGCTACGGCCGCGAAGTGCGCCGTCTTTATGGCGTGTATGAACAGCGGCTGGCGGCCAGCGCCTGGCTGGCGGGCGGCGACTACAGCATTGCCGACATTGCCACCTGGCCGTGGCTGGCCTCGCACCACGAACTGGGGCTGGACATGGCGGCGTATCCTGCGGTGTCCGCGTGGCTGGAGCGCATTGCGCGCCGCCCCGCCACGGCGCGCGGCATGGCGCAGGCGCAAGGGGAATGACATGGCCTGGACGATATTGCTGGCCGCCGCACTGGTAGACATCGCGATGGCGGTGGCCCTCAAATACGCCGAAGGCTGGACCCGTTTCTGGCCCAGCGTGGCGGGCCTGGTGTTCGCCAACGGCGCCATAGCGCTGCTGACGATCTCGCTCAAGCACCTGCCGGTGGGCACCGCCTTTGCCGTGTTTACCGGCCTGGGCGCGGCCGGCGCCGCGCTGATCGGCATCGCCGCCTTCGGCGAAAGCGCCAGCCCCCTGCGCCTGCTGCTGATCGCCGCCATCATCGCCTGCATCGCCGGCCTGAAACTGGCGCCGGCCTGATCGGAGAGGCGAAAAAAAGCCACGCGGGCAGTCGGGCGCGCGTGGCTTTCAAAAGGGCGGGGAGTTACCGCCCGGGGTTAGACGCCGATGTTTACTCGGCGCCCATTTCTTTCAACAGGTTGTCGGCCTTGTCCACGTGCTTCATGTTCCACAGCATGTAGCGCAGGTCGACCTGGATGTCGCGCGTGTTGGCGTTGTTGAAGTCCCAGTCGGAGATGATGGAGTCCAGCGTGCCGTCGAAGGCCAGGCCGATGAACTCGCCCTTGGCGTTCAGCGCGGCCGAACCGGAGTTGCCGCCGGTGATGTCCAGCGTGGCCAGGTAGTTCACCGGTACCGATTTCAGCACAGGGTCGACGTACTTGCCGAAGTCCTTGTTCTTGATCGCGTCCAGCTGCGCTTTCGGCGCGTTGAACTCGCCCGTGCCGGTGGCTTTGGCGGCCACGCCCTTGACGGTGGTGAACGCGGTCCAGGCGGTGCCGTCGGCGGTGCCCCATGGGCGGCCGGCGATCTTGCCGAAGGTCACGCGCAGGGTGCTGTTGGCGTCGGGGTAGACGGCCTGGCCCTTGGTCTTCATGTAGGCGATCTTGGCCTTCATGTAGCTCGAGTAGGCCTGCTGCAGGCTGCCCGCCAGTTCTTCCTCTTCCGCTTCTTCCTTCATGGCCACGTCGTACATCGCGACGGCGGCCTTGATGAAGCTGTCGTTGGCGGCCTGGAAGTCGGCCGGCTTCTTGCCCAGCCATGCCTTGCGCTCGGCGGCGTCGCCCAGCTTGCTGCCGGCGTACAGCTTGTCGATCACGCCTTTCAGCGCGGCCGCGTCCATGCCGTCGACGATGCCGATGGCGGCGTCCCAGTTGGCGTTGCGCTCTGCCTTCGGCATGGCGGCGTACTTGGCCAGGTGGTGCAGCACCAGCGCCTTGTCGACCTTTTCGTCGTAGTTGCGCACCAGTGCCGCCACCGAAGCTTCAATGCGCTTCAGGTCGCGTTCCTGGTAGCCGGCCTTGCGCTCCACGTCCGGCTTTTGCGATTCATTGGCCAGGCGGTACAGCGTGCGCGCGGTGTTCAGCAGGCGCGGCTGCGAGTAGCTCAGTTCGAACTCGCGCTTGACGTTGGCGTCGCGCTTGGCGATCAGCTCTTCCACCTGCGCGATGCCGGCCGCGTATTCGGCCTTGCGCTTGGCGTCGCTGTTGACCCACGCTTTCAGCTCTTCATGCTCGCGCGTCTTGCGGGCCAGGAAATCGCTGCCAGCGTAGGAGTCCAGCATGCCCTGGCGGTTCTTGTAGTAGTTGTTGACGTTGGCAACCTGGCCGGCGTACTTCAGCGCGGCATCCTTGTTGTCCTTGGTCTCGGCGGCGATGATGGCCAGGTTGTCGCCCGACGCCTTCACGAACTGCGGATAGTTCCAGCCGAAGGTGAAGTCCACTTCCGACGGCAGGCGGTGGCGGTTGGTGCGGCCGGGGTAGCCGGCCACCATGATGAAGTCGCCTTCCTTCACGCCTTCCTTGGCCAGCTTCAGCACGTGCTTCGGCACGTAAGGCACGTTGTCCTTGCTGAAGTCGGCGGCCTTGCCGTCCTTGCTCACATAGGCGCGGTAGAAGCCGTAGTCGCCGGTGTGGCGCGGCCACATCCAGTTATCCGTGTCGCCGCCAAACTTGCCCACGCCTTCAGGCGGCGCGTGCACCAGGCGCACGTCGCGGATTTCCAGCTGCTTGATCTTGTAGTATTCCAGGCTGCCATAGTAGGCCGACACGGTGCAGCGGTGGCCCGGATCCTTTTCGCACTCGGCCACCATGGCCTTCTGGTTCTTTTCGATCGCGTCGCTGCGCTTCTTGCCGTTCAGCCTGGCCACTTCCGGGGTGATGATCTTGGACGTCACGTCCAGCACCTCGGTGGTCACGAAGATGCGCGTGCCCGGCGTGGCCGGCACTTCGTCGGCGAAGGTCTTGGCCAGGAAACCGTTGGCCAGCAGGTCGTTCTGCGGCGTGGAGTTGTGCGCCACGCTGTTGTACACGCAGTGGTGGTTGGTGGCAACCAGGCCTTGCGGCGACACAAAGGAGGCCGAGCAGCCGCCCAGGCTGACGATGGCGCCCATCGGGAACTCGGTCAGCTGGGTCAGTTTGGACGGGTCCAGCTTCAGGCCGGCGGCTTTCAGTTGCTTAGCTACTTGTGGCAGCTGTTGCGGCATCCACATGCCTTCATCGGCGTGGGCTGCGGTGCTCAGGATGGCGAGCGCGATCAGGGTTTTGTTCATTGAATAGGACACTCAAGGGCGGAAAAATGCCGAGTATCCTTATGGCGTTCAATTACGTCAACGATATTCTTGGTTGCTGTGCACAAAAAGCCAACGCTGGGCGTTGGCTTTTCGATAATGATTTACCGGCGGGGCAGGGCGCTAGCTAGCGCAAGCGGCCCCGGAATATCAGGTTGACGATACCCAGCAGGATAACCGCACCCAGGAAGGAAACCAGCAGCGACAGCGCGCTGAAATCGTCCGCGTTGATGGTGGAAACGCCGAACAGCGGCGAGAGCAGCCAACCGCCCAGCAGCGCCCCTACGATACCGACCACCATGTTCAGCAGGATGCCTTGCTGCGCGTCGGTTTTCATGACCATGCTGGCAAGCCAGCCGATGATGCCGCCAATTACGATCCAGATGATAAAGTTCATGTCGATTCCCCTTCACAGTTGACAGACAGGCCAACCCGGCCGGGTGGCCCTTGGGACTATTCTCGGCGGGAAGAGGGGGGCAGTCCGTGCGCCAGCGTACGCTGGCCGCTTACATTTGATTACTCTGGAAACATTTTTCCAACAGCCCGATCCGTTTTTGGCGCGTTATCACCGGTATCGGCGCCATTGTGCGTCTATCCTACGGAGAACAAAAATGGAAAATACCTCGACCAGCAACCGCATCCACCCGCTGATGGCTGTCGCCGCCGCGTCCGTCACCATCGCCAGCCTGGTTGGCGCCGCTGCCTTCGCCGGCCTGCTGCCCGGCGCGAAAAGCGATGTGGCGACTGTGCCCGCCACGGCTGCGCTGCAGGGCAGCGCGCCGGCCGAGCTGAGCCCCACCGCACCGGGCACGCTGCCTGCAGGCAATGCGCTGGCCGTCCAGCCTGCCGCGGCGGCGCCAGCCCCGGCCCCCGCGCCGGCAGCGGCGCCCAAGCAGGTCGTGCATCACAAGACCGTGGTGCACCATGAGTACGCGAAGCCTGCCCCGCAGCCGGCGCCGCAGGTGGCGCAGCAGCCCGCTGCGGCGCCCGCGCCTGCCGCCGAGCCTCAGAACAGTGCGCTCGGCATCGGCATCGGCGCCGTGGTGGGCGGCCTGGTGGGCAACCAGGTGGGCGGCGGCAAAGGCCGCACGCTGGCCACGGTGGCCGGCGCCATCGGCGGCGGCTACCTTGGCAACGAGATCGCCAAGCGCAACCAGGCCAGCTCGGCGCCTGAGCAGAAATAATGCGAGAATGCTGGGCTTAGCTACTGAGCAAGCCCAGCATGACCGACTCCGCCGACGCATCCTCCCCCCCGTCCCCCGCCGCATCTGCCTCCCTGCCGGGGGCCGCGCCGGACAGCTACGCTGCGCCGCTGGCGGCGCGCGATGCGCGCCGCATTGCGCACTACGCCGCCGCGGCGGACGCTGAACGCTTGCTGCATCCCGTCCAGCAAGCCTTGCTGCACCGGCGCGGCTGGCTGAAAATGCTGGCGCCGCGCGCCTGCGGCGGCGCCGAACTGGCCTTGCCGGACGCGGTGCGGCTCGAGGAAGCGGTGGCCGCCATCGACGGCAGCATGGGCTGGGTGCTGACCCTGTGCGCCGGCGCCGGCTGGTTCGCCGGTTTCCTGCCGCCCGACACGGCGCGCGCCATCGTCGGCACGCGGCGCGTGTGCGTGGGCGGCAGCGGCGCGCCCACCGGCCATGCCGACCTGGAGGGCGACGGCTACCGCATCAGCGGCCGCTGGGACTACGCCAGCGGCGCCCCCATGGCCACCCATTTCACCTTGAACGCGGTGTTGCGCGAACACGGCCGGCCGCTGCTGGACGAGCATGGCGCGCCGCGCATCCGCGCCTTCATTGTGCCGGCCGGGCAGGTGAAAATGGTGCCGTCGTGGGGCAGCATCGGCATGCGCGCCAGCGCCTCGCACAGCTACCGCATCGACGGACAGTGGCTGCACCGCGACCATGGTTTTTCCATCGGCGCGGCCAGCGCCACGGCGGACGGTCCGTTGTACCGCTTCCCGTTCTACTCGCTGGCTTTCGTCACGCTGGCCGCCAACATGGCCGGCATGGCCGCCCATTTCATGCAGCTGGCGCGGCCCGCGATGAGCCGCCGCAAGCATTCCATGTCCGGCTTGCCGCTGCTGGAGGCGCCGGGCGTGGCGGCGCTGCTGGAGGCGAAACAGCATTCCTTCGCGGCCGCGCGCAAGCATTTCTATTGGGTGCTGGAGCGCGCCTGGGCGCTGGTGGCGGCGGGCGCGCAACTGGGCGCGGCCGACATGGCGGGACTGCAAGCCGCTTCGCTGGCGCTGGTGGCCGTGTCGCGCCAGGCGGTGGACGAACTGTATCCCTATTGCGGCCTGTACGCCGCCCACGAAGAGAGCGAAATCAACCGCGTCTGGCGCGACTTCCACACCGCCAGCCAGCACTCGCTGCTGCTGCCCTGAGCCGGCTGCCGCGCTAGGCCGCTTCCCGCAGTTCCCTGCGCAGGATCTTGCCGACATTGGACTTCGGCAGCGCGTCGCGGAACTCGATGTATTTCGGCTTCTTGTAGGCGGTCAGCTGCGCCTTGCAGTAGTCCATCAGCTGCGCCTGGGTGAGCGCGGCGTTGCGGCGCACCACGAACAGCTTGACCGCTTCGCCCGAGCCGGAATCTGGCACGCCGATGCAGGCGCACTCCAGCACGTCCGGGTGCGCCGCCACCACGCCTTCCACTTCGTTCGGGTAGACGTTGAAGCCGGACACCAGGATCATGTCCTTCTTGCGGTCAACGATTTTCACGTAGCCGCGTTCGTCCATGACGCCGACGTCGCCCGATTTGAAATAGCCGCTGGCGGTCATCGCTTGCGCGGTCTCGTCGGGCCGGTTCCAATAGCCCGCCATCACTTGCGGGCCGCGTATTGCGATTTCCCCCGCTTGGCCTGGCGGCAGCGGCTGGCCGTGGTCGTCCAGGATGGCCACTTCGGTGGACGGCACCGGCAGGCCGATGGTGCCGGAGAACTCGCCTTGGCCGGGCGGGCACAGCGTGGCGGTGGGCGACGTTTCGGACAGGCCGTAGCCTTCCAGGATAGGCACGCCGGTGATGCCGCGCCAGCGGTCGCTGACCGCCTTCTGCACCGCCATGCCGCCGCCCAGCGTGATGCGCAGGCCGGAGAAGTCCAGCTTGGAAAAGCCGGGCTGGTTCAGCAGGCCGTTGAACAGCGTGTTCACACCGGGGAAGAAGTTCACGCGGTACCGCGACAGTTCCTTGACGAAGCCGGCCATGTCGCGCGGATTGGGGATCAGCAGGTTGGTGGCGCCCCAGCGCGCGCCCATCAACATGCAGGCGTTCAGCGCCAGGATGTGGTACAGAGGCAGTGCGCACACGGTCACCAGTGCGCCGCCCGCCTGCGCCTGGCGCAGCGCCGGACCGGCCCAGGCGTCGTTCTGCAGCATATTGGCGATGACGTTGCGGTGCGTCAGCGTGGCGCCCTTGGACACGCCGGTGGTGCCGCCGGTGTACTGCAGGAAGGCGACGTCGCCGTGTTGCGGTTGCACCGGCCGCAACGGCAGCGCGGCGCCCTGTTGCAGCGCCTGGCGAAAGGGAACCGCGCCAGGCAGGCGGTAGGCCGGCACCATTTTTTTCACCCGGCGCAGCACCAGGTTTACCAGCGCGCCTTTGAGCGTGCCGAGCATGTCGCCCATGGTGGCCAGCACAACGTGCTTGATGTCCGGCGCGCCGTCCGCGAGTACCTGTTCCAGCGTTCCCGCGAAGTTCTCCAGGATGATGATGGCTTCGGCGCCGGAGTCCTTCAGCTGGTGCGCCAGTTCGCGCGGCGTGTACAGCGGATTGACGTTGACCACGGTGCAGCCGGCGCGCAGGATGGCGGCCACCGCGATCGGATACTGCAGCAGGTTTGGCATCATCACCGCCACCCGCGCGCCCTGGCCCAGGCCGCGCTGCTGCAGCCACGCCGCCAGGCTGCGCGAGTGGCCGTCCAGCTCCGCGTAGGTGAGCGCGCTGCCCATGCAGACGTAGGCATTGCGCGCGGCAAAGCGCGCGAAGGACTCGTCGAACAACTGCAGCAGCGAGCGGTATTGTTCCGGGTCGATGGTGGCCGGGACGCCTTCCGGATAGGACTTGAGCCAGCGCAGGTCTTGGTCAACTTCAGGATGCATTTTTTATGGTCTCCTCTCGTATCCGCATCAATGCGTGCGTGCTGTCGTCGGCGCCGGGGCCGGCCACCGTGTCGATCTGGTCCGGCATCAGCTGGCGCCCGTCGGCCGACAGGATGCCCACGCCGGCCACCGGCAGCCCGGTGGCGCGTTCCACCATGGTCAGGCGCGCGCCCTTGGGGTTGGGCGCCCATTGTTCGCCCCAGAGCGTCATGGCGGCCAGGATGGGGTAGAGCGAGCGGCCCTTGTCGGTCAGCAGGTAGTGCAGTACGCGGCCGTCGTCCGGGGCCGGCTGGCGCAGCAGGATGCCGCTGTCGACCAGGCGGTTCAGGCGCTGCGTCAGAATGCTGGTGCTGATGCCCAGGTGCTGCTGGAATTCCTGGAAGCGGCGCATGCCGCAGAAGGCGTTGCGCAGGATGACGAAAGTCCACCATTCGCCCACCTGCTCCAGCGTCTGGGCGATGGGGCAGTTCTTGTCGGCGAAGGAGGTTTTGCTCATCGATGCGGCCTGCTTGGTGAAGTTACAACGACTATAGTAAATTCACTTCGGTTACGCAAGTGAAATTTGCGGCGGGGGTGATGCCGATGCAGCGCACGAAGGCGGCGAAGACGGCGGGATCGAAATGGCCTTCGCGGGTCCAGACCGCCATGCGCCGCAGCGCGTCCGGCGGGCTCCAGGGCGCCTTGTAGGGACGCTGCGAGGTGATGGCGTCGTACACGTCGCAGACCGCGCCCATGCGGGCCTGCAGGCTGATGTCGGCGCCGGCCAGGCGCGACGGGTAGCCCATGCCGTCGTAGCGTTCGTGGTGGTGCAGGCAGACGTCCGCCACCACCGCCGGCAGGCCGCCTGCCGCGTTCAGCAGCGCGTGCCCGGTCACCGGGTGCAGCTTGACCGCTTCGAACTCGGCCGGGCTGAGCCGGTCGGGCTTGTTCAGGATCTCCGGCGGCACCGTGGCCTTGCCGATGTCGTGCAGCAGGCCGGCCAGGCCGCATTCGCGCACCGCGCCGGGGGCCATGCCCATATGCTGGGCTAGCGCTACCATCAGCGTGCAGACGGCGACCGAATGGGTGTAGGTGTAGTCGTCGCTGGTGCGCAGCCGGATCAGGCTCAGCATGGCGCCGGGATGGTGCGAGAGGGAGCCGATGATGTCGTCCACCAGCGGCAGGGTGGACGCCAGCGCGCCCGGCAGCGCGGCGGCGTCGCCCGCGCGCGCCTGGCTGAACAGCGCGCAGACGGCCGCGCGCGCGCGGTCCACCAGTTCGGCGGCGCGCGCCAGCTCGTTGCCGCTTGCGGCGACGCCTTTGGCGGGGTCGATCCACATTTCCTCCACCGCGCTGGCCTGCAGCCTGGCCAGCATGTCGCTGTCGCGGATCAGGAAGGAGCGTTGCCAGAAGGGATGGCTATACCAGCTGCCGCACAATGCCTGCACATACATGCCGACGCGGGCTTGCTCGCGCGTGATTTTCTTGAACATATCCGGAGGTCTTTCAATTGCATCAGATCAGTATCAAGGCGATCACAAGCAAACCCCAAAGACAGGCTCTGATAAAAATCATCGAATTGATCTATTGCTGAAGAGCAGAATGATGGCTGCCTGATTATTGAATGCCACTTGTAAAATATATTTTCAATTTGTGAACTCTTAAAGATCGGGTGCTATAATTTTTATCTGAATCAGTTGGCGCTGAATTGCAAAATGACCAATATACTTCCTTTTGGGAAATGTTCATAGGTCGATACCGGACATTCTTCAGGTCAGTTCAGGACAGGTTAAAAGAGAGATGAATCAGTCAGTCAAGGTCAGTCAATTGCTTCAGGATTCCAGCCCGTCCCCCGCCGCGCCCGCGCCCTACAGCCACGGCGTGCGCTTCTATCCCGCTCACCTGGTGGTGTTCCTGCTGAACCACCTGGCTGCGCGCGGCGTGGCTGCGCAGCAGGCGCTGGCCGGCAGCGGCATCGGGGAGGACGAGATGCGTGTCGCTGCGACGCGCTTTTCCGTGCTGCAGATGGTGGCGGTGATCCGCAACGCCATCCGCTATGCGCCGGACGCCGCGCTGCAAGTGGGCACTTGCTTCAATGCCTCGGCCTGCGGAATTTTCGGGTTTGCCCTGCTGAGCAGTCCGAACCGCAGGGCGCTGCTGCAAGCCATATTGAAATACGATTGCCTGATCGACCCGCTGACGAGCCTGCGTTATGCAGGCAAGGATTGCTGGGCCGTTTGGCAAATCGAGCCCAAGCTGGCCTGCGCCCCCACCGATCCCTTATACCGTTTCGTCGTCGAATTGAAAATGTCGTGTTTTAAATCGATGGTGCGGGATTTATATGGCGACGGCTTTGAATTTAAAAGCATCAGGCTGCGATTCGCCGCGCCGCCGCATGCGGCAGAATATATGGCGATATTCAACTGCGAGATATTATTTGAGCAGGAAAGAAATGAAATCGTTTTCAGCGAAATGCAGACCATAAAGGAGCGGCCGGAAGCGGACGCCATCACGCACGCGATGATGCTGGAATTGTGCGAGCAGTCCTTGCAGAAGATGACGCGCAACGCCACTGCGGCGGGCGCCGTGCTGATGATATTGCTGGGCTGCTCGGGAGTATTTCCCAACATAGACGAAATAGCGCAGGAATTGGCGGTGAACGCCCGCACCTTGCGCCGCCGGCTGGAGGCGGAAGGCACCACGTATAGTGAAATCCTGTCGCGCCACCGCATGCAGCTGGCGCTCAGTTATTTAAGAACCAGCGACCTGAATAATAATGAAATCGCGGCGCGCCTGGGTTATAGCGACGCGACCAATTTCAGGCGCGCCTTCGTCTCGTGGGCGGGTGCGCCGCCCAGCCATTTCCGGCCGGCGGGCGACCTTGCCGGCCCCTAGGGCCGGTTCCTCGGCCTTGGCAAAGCGCCAGGCGCGCTTCCGCCGCCGCCGGGGCGTATCCGGTGAAGGCCAGCTCGATGATCAGAGCTGCATGATGCCGCGCCGTACCGCGATCGCCACGGCTTCCGAGCGGCCGCTGGCGCCCAGCTTGTCCAGGATGTGCTTCATATGCGCCTTCACCGTTTCTTCTGAAATGAACAGCTGACCGGCGATGTCCTTGTTGCGGTGGCCGCAGGCGACCTTGCACAGCACCTCGATCTCCCGCGCCGTCAGGCCGGACTCGCCGGTGTAGTGGGCAAGCTGCGCTGCCACGTCCGCCGGAATGCACCGCCTGCCTTGATGGGCCTGGCGGATGATCGCCGTCAGCTCGTGCGGCAATGTACTTTTAAGGACATAGCCGCGCGCCCCGCCGCGCAGGCAGCGCTGAATGTCCACGTCCCCTTCGGCGGTGGTGAAGATGATGACGTTCGCTTGCGGATCCTCGGCGCGGATTGCCGCCAGGACTTCGATACCGCCGATATCGGGCAGACGCAGATCGAGCAGCGTAATGGCCGGCCTGTGCTGGCGGTACAGTGCCAACGCTTCGCCGCCTTTGGCCGCTTGCGCCACGACATGCATGTCGGGCTGATCGTTGATCACCTTCGACACGCCTTCGCGCATCAGCGGATGGTCATCGACGACGAGCAAGCTGATTTTGGCGGGTTCGCTCATCACATCGGTCCTTTGGCGTCGTCGGTGGCAGCCTGTCTGCGCGGGAAGCAGTGTGCGACCTTCTTAGAAAGCCGTTTCAGCATGCCGTAGTGGTGTTCTGCGTACACCATCTTTCCTGGAACGGCCAGTTCCACCACGGTACCGCCAGTCGGCCCGCTCCCTATGGTCAACTTTGCATGGATGCGGCAAGCCCGCTCCTGCATGCCCTGCAAGCCGAAGTGCCCGGGCCTGCCGCTCCTGGCGATATCGGGTGCGATCCCTGTTCCATTGTCGGTGATGCGCACGATCAGCCTGTGCGCGTAAACCAGCACGACGTTCAGCTTATCGCCGCCTGAATGCCTGAGGCCATTGAGGATGGCTTCGTTCCCGATGCGATACACTTCCTCGCGCACGATGGGATGCAGGTCGCGCGCCCTGCCTTCAACAGACACTGTAAATCGCATCGACGCCGGGACGCCGAGCGATTCGGCGGCGCACTGGAATGCCTGGGCGAGGTCGTTCTTTTCCACCGTGGACGAACGCAGGTCGTTCAGTGCCGCGCGCGCCTCCACGGTCGCCTTCGCGAGCCAGTTGGAGATGCTGACGATAGCGTCGTTGAGTTCCCCGGGTTTTTTGGATTCCGCATCGTGGCGCGCGTGATCGGCTATCAGCTTGGTGGCCTGTATCGATTGCAGTATGGTGTCATGCAGCTCTGCCGCAAGCCGGGTGCGCTCGGCGGTCCGCTCATCAAACCGCGCGGTGAGGGCGGCAGCAATTTGCCGCACCCTGATACGGTATGCCAGATAGAAGATCATGACGGTCAAGGCAGCGGCCAGGGCGCGGAACCACGTGGTCTGATAATACGCCGGGGTAACCGTGAACTGAATCGCTGCGCCGGTGTCGTTCCAGACGCCGTCATTGTTGCAGGCGATCACGTTGAAGCGGTAGCTCCCTGGCCGCAGATCGTTGTAGAACGCCTGGCGCCGGTTGCCCGGTTCCTGCCAGGTGGCGTCATGCCCGTCAAGCTTGTAACGGAATTTGACCTTCTGGGGCAGTGCATAGCTCAGCGCTACGTAGTCGATCTGGATGTCTTTCGTCAGCGCGGGCAAGCGCAGGCCGTCCGCGAGCGCGTAGCGCTTGCGGTCGGCGATGATTGCTTCGATATGTACCGGCGGCGGGACGCGGTTAGCCGGCAAGCGGCGCGGATCGATGACTTGCAAGGTCCTGTCATTGGCAAACCACAGCCGGCCATCAGTCGATTTCGCGACCTCGGGAGAGAAGGGCGACGAACCTGCGACGTAACCGTCCAGCAAGCCGAAAAGCCGGAACTTCACCACGGCATTCGGACTGCTCCACCAGGTGTTCAATTCCGAGGCGGGAATGGCGATCACCCCGCAGCTTGCGTAGACCCACAGGGTGCCGGCATCGTCTTTAATCAACGATTCGGTACGGTTGCAGGGCAGTCCGTTGCGGCTGTCCATGATCCGTAGCACGTTGTCCTTCCAGCGCGCAATGCCACGAGACGTTGCCCCCCATAATGAGCCGTCGCGCTCCATCCACATTCCGCCGATACCATTGCCATCCCCCGCGCTGGCCACCACCGTCATTTTTCCGCCCGTGTAGCGCTGCAGGTCGCCGCGCGCTCCGCCGATCCAAACGCCCTCGCGGACGTCGGCCTCGATCGCCCGGCCCGTCGCGGACTTCGGGACCGGAATGGATTCGAGCACTTGCGCGCCGCGGATTTTATGGAGTGTTTGCGGACTGCCGGTCGTCACGGCCCAAATGTTCTGCTCTCCGTCCTGCACGATGCCGATGACGACGCCGAGCGCGCCGCCGTCGGGTTTGGTCACCATCCGGGAGCGGCCTTCCTCTCTCACCACCAGATTCACATCGACGCCATACCACAGCCTGTCCCGGTGGTCGATCAACATCGCCGTGATCTGCTTGCCCAGCAGATCGTCCCCAGTGAGCGAGTGGAGGCGTTTGTCGTCCTTCAGGAAATCCAGCGCGTTGCCATTGCCGACCCAGAGCCCACCGTCGCGCGTGGCGGCCACGCTGGCCACATGGTCGCCGCTCAGTCCCTGCTGGGCGGTCAATGAAACGATAGGCAAATCGCGGAAGCGGTCGATGCCTTGCGATGATGCGACCCAGATATTCCCTTCGCGGTCTTCAAACAACGCATCCGGGGACTCGCTGGCCAGTCCATCATGCCGGCTGAAACGATCCACCGCGTTACGCTGCACGTGGTAGATGCCGTCGCGGACCGTCGCCACCCAGAGGCCGCCTGAGCGGTCGGCATGCAGGGCACTGACAGCCCAGGCTGTCCCGTTGGCATCGTGGGCCCGGAAGCCGCGCCATGCACCATCCTGCAATCGTTGCAGCCCGAGCCCTTCGCCGCTTTGTCCCACGCCGACCAGCACGCTGCCGTCGGCCTGGCGCAGCAGTGCCAGTACACCGGTCGCGCCCGACGCGGAGGCGAGGGGCGGCGGCAAATGCGGGGTGATCTGTTGTGGCGTCCAGTGGTACACGCCATGAACCGTACCCAGCCACATTCCTCCTGAGCCGTCCTCGGCGAGCGCTGCCAGGCCGTCCGTTTTGAATGGGAGACCTTCTTTGGCGCCGAAGCAGCTGATGGCGGCTTCCGTGATGCGGCAGAGCGGCGCGTCGTCCGGGGCGATCAGCCTGGACTTGGCGATCCAGATGTTGCCGGCGCGGTCTTCGACGATCTGGTTGATCTGTGCGCGGAGCGGGTACTTCTTCGCGCTGCCGTTCTTGACGCGGTATAGCCAGCGGGGCGTGCCGACCCATAAGCTGCCGTCCCGTGCCGCCAGCAGACTCAGGATGGCGCATTCGCAGAGGGCGTCTCCTGCCGGCGCCACCCAGGGCACAAAGCGCGCGCCGTCGAAGCGGACCAGGCCTCCCCCTGTCCCTACCCAAAGGTAGCCGTCGGTCGTCTGCGCGATTGCATGGGGAATGCCAGGCAGTTCGCCGTCGGCCATGCGCCATGTCGTATGGGCATATTGCGAGACTGAGCGGTCTGGATCGAGGGCGCGGGCGGTGCGGGCGGGCAGCAAGGACAACAGCAGCATTCCGAGCAGCACCCAGCATCCGCCCCAGCGCGAAGTTAGCACCATGTTTCCGTCTTCTTCTGAGAGGCAGTCCACTGAATTTTTTCAGTCTAACATTGAATTTGTGACATGTGGGTGGCGGAAAAATAACCCTTTCACGGGATAGTCGCCAACAGGCGCCAGTGACATGATCGGTTCCGGTTTTCACGTTACGCAAACAAAGGAGCTGATGATGAAACGGTGTGTGACAGCGGTTTTCATGATGCTGACTCTGAGCGGTCCGTATTTCTTCAACGCCGCCATGGCGGCCGGGCAGAAGATCCCTTCGCTGCCGTCGAGCTTTAAAGCACGGACTGTCAAGGCGCCCGACGGCACGGCGATTTTTGTCCGGTCGGGCGGGTCCGGCCCTGCCGTGGTGCTCATCCACGGCTATGCGGAGAACAGCGATTCCTGGGGCCCGCTGGCGGCCGACCTGATGAAGGACCATACCGTGATCGTCCCCGATTTGCGCGGCATTGGACGGTCGTCGATTCCGGCCGGCGGCTATGACAAGAAAACGCAGGCCGGCGACATCCGCGCTGTGGTCGAGGCCCTGGGACATGACAAGACAGCGGTGGTGGCACACGATATCGGCAATATGGTCGCCTATGCGTATACGGCGACGTATCCCGACAAGGTGGAACGCCTGGCCGTCATGGATGCGCCGATTCCCGGCATCGGCCCCTGGAACCAGATCCTGCAGCACCCTGGCGTCTGGCATTTCAATTTCAACGGACCGGATGCGGAGCGCCTCGTGGCGGGCCGCGAACGGATCTATCTGAACCGCATCTGGAACGCCTTTTCCGCCAGCCCGGATCAACCCAATGCGGCCACCAAGGACTTCTTCGCCAAGACCTACTCCCGTCCGGGCGGCATGCGGGCCGGCTTCGCCCAGTTCGCCGCATTCAGCCAGGACGCCCAGGACAACCAGGCCTTTGCCAAGAGCAAGCTGACCATGCCGGTGCTGGCCATGGGCGGGGAAAAGTCCTTTGGCGCCATGCAGGCGCAGATCATGCGGGAAGTGGCGGCCAATGTGCAAGAGTCCGTCATCCAGGGATCGGGCCACTGGCTGATGGAAGAGAAACCGGCCGAGGCCGTGGCGGTGATCCGCACATTCCTCGGCGCCCCTTCCATGAAAGGCGGACAGCCATGAATCTCGACCTGGCAGGAAAAACCGCGCTGGTCACCGGCTCCACCGCCGGGATCGGCCTGGCCATCGCCACACGGCTGGCAAGCGAGGGCGCGGACGTGATCGTGAACGGCCGCACCGAAGAGCGCGTCAGCAAGGCGATGGCCGCCAGCGGCGCCGCGCATGGCCTGGCGGCGGACCTGGCAAGCGAAGAAGGTTTCCGGCTATGCACCGAGCGCTTTCCGCAAGTCGATATCCTGGTGAATAACCTGGGCATTTTCGAGGCCAAGCCGTTCGGTGACATATCGGACGCCGACTGGCATCGTTTTTTCGACGTCAACGTGGTGAGCGGCATACGGCTGTGCCGTCACTATCTCGCGCCCATGCTGGCGCAGGACTGGGGCCGCATCGTCTTCATTTCCAGCGAATCGGGCCTGCAGATCCCGACCGAGATGATCCACTACGGCATGAGCAAGACAGCGCAGCTTGCCGTCTCGCGCGGCTTGGCGGAAACGACCGCAGGCAGCGCCGTGACAGTGAACGCGGTCTTGCCCGGTCCCACCAGCTCGGAAGGTGTGAGCGCCTTTGTCGACCAGATGGCCAGGGAGGGCGGCCAGGGCAGGGACGCGTTCGAGAAAGCATTCTTCCAGACCGTGCGGCCATCATCGATACTGCAGCGCTTTATCACCCCGGACGAAATCGCGGCGGTCGTCACGTTCGTCTGCAGTCCCCTGGCGGCCGCGATCAACGGCACGTCACTGAAGGCGGACGGCGGCGTGGTCCGCTCCATCGCCTGAAGCCTGGGAGGACAGCGACATGAACATTCTTCACCTTATCGCGCTAGCCGGGTCCTTGCTTGCCGCGCACGCGCGCGGCGCCGAGCCTATCTGGGACGGTAACCAGGTCGACATGGTGAGCGAGAAGCTGGCGGACGGCGTGTATGCCTACTACGCCAGCAATGCGAAGGAGCTCAACGCCAAAGGCGGCGCTGCGGCCACCAGCGGCGGCCTGGTGGTGGGCGCCAAGGGCGCGCTGCTGGTCGACACCATGCTGAACAAGCGCTTGAACAGCCAGGTACAAGCCTTGAGCCGGCGGCTCGGGCACAAGCCCATCCTGTACGCCGTCAACACCAGCTCGCACGGCGACCATACTTACGGCAACATGTATTTGCCGGCGCAGACCATCATCATCCAGCATGCGCAGACGCGCAGTTATCTGTCCGGGCACCTGGACGACGACAAGGCGTTCATGATCAAGCATTTCGGAACCGGGCGCGGCATTGAGCAAATCCAGGCGCGCGCGGCTGATCTGCTGGTTGTGCCGGGCGGCAGACTGACGCTGGACTTGGGCGGCAAAACAGTCGACATCATCGACTTCGGCTTTGCACAGACCGGCGGCGATTTGTGGGTATGGGAGCCGCAGGCAAAAGTCCTATGGACGGGCAACCCGGTGATCGCCCACAAGCCCGCGCTGCCCTGGCTGCTCGATGGCCACCTGGTCGCGACGCTGGACACGCTGCGCCGGGTGTATGCCTTCCTGCCGGCCGACGCCCGTGTCGTTCCGGGGCACGGTGTGCCGATGGGCAAAGAAGACATCAAGTGGCATATCGACTACCTCGATAGCGTCCGCAGCCAGGTACAAGCCGCGGTGGACAAAGGGCTGGGCCTGGATGAGACGGTAAAGCAGGTCGCCATGCCGGAGTTTTCCGGTTACGCGCTGTTCGATTGGGTCCATCCGGCCTTGAACGTCCCTGCCGCCTATCAGGATTTAAGCGGGAAGTAAGCGAGGCACGCTGCGCGGCGGGCGTGCGGCGCCCAGCCGCTTGCGTCGCTCAGCCGTGGCGCAGTGCCAGGCGCGCTTCCAGGCCGCCGCCGGGGCGCTGGTGCAGGCTCAGCGTAGCGTCCATCGCCTGCGCCAGCTGGCGCGCGATCGCCAGGCCGAGGCCGGTGCCGCCGGTGCCCCGGTTGCGCGATGTTTCCAGCCGCACGAACGGCTCGAACACGGCCTCCAGAGACTCGGCCGGAATGCCGGGGCCACGATCCAGCACCGAGATCGTCAGCAGGCCCGCTTGCGGCTGCACCGCGATTTCCGCCGCGCCGCCGAACTTGAGCGCGTTGTCCACCAGGTTGCCCAGCACGCGGCGCAGCGCCTGCGGCCGCGCTACCAGCGCGCCGCCGGCCTTGCCGTGCAGGGTGACGTCGTGGCCCGCGTCGCGGTAGTCGGCCAGCATGCTGTCGAGCAGGGCGTCGGGATCGATGCGGCGCGGCTCCTCGCTGGTGCCGTGCAGGGTGCGCGCATAGGCCACGCCTTCCTTGACCAGGGTTTCCATCTCCTGCAGGTCCTGCTGCAGCTTGGCGTGCTGGGGCGCGTCGTCCATCATATCGACCCGCAGCCGCATGCGCGTGATCGGCGTTTGCAGGTCGTGCGAGATGGCGGCCAGGATCTGCAGGCGCTCGGTCATGTAGCCGGCGATGCGGTCCTGCATGGCGTTGAAGGCGCGCGCCGCGCGCGCCACTTCGGATGGGCCGTCTTCCGGCAGGCGTTCAGCCTTCAGGTCCGGCCCCAGGGTGTCGGCGGCCTGCGCCAGCTGGTGCAGCGGACGGGTGGCCAGGCGCACGGCGAACCAGCAGCAGGCGATCAGCACCGCCAGCTGCAGCACCATCACCAGCGGCAGCCAGCGCGAAAGCGGGATGCCGGGCATGGGCGTGATGTCGATGGTCAGCGGCGAACCGTCGCTCAGGCGCAGGTGCACCTGCAGGCGCTCGCGGTCGCCGGGCACGGCGTTGGCGGTCAGCTCGTAGGTGGTGCCGATGCCGTCCGCGATCGAGGCGGCTACGCGGGCCGACAGGGTGGCGTCGGGCGCCCCGCCGTCCACGCCCGGTTCCAGCATGAAGTGGTAGCTGCGGCGCGCCAGGCGCGGCAGCCAGGCCGGGCGTTCGGCGGCGGGCAGGCGGTCCAGCAGGGCGACCGAGCTGGCCACCTCGCGCTCGATGTAGCCGACCATGACGTTCATGGTGGCCTGGTTGCGCTCGGTCATGGTGAGCCAGAAGGAGGCGGCGTTGCCGGCCGCCAGGCCGACGAACAGGATCAACGCCAGCCGGGCGAATAGGGAGCGCGGCCAGCGCAGCGCGGGCCCGCGATTGGGGCCGCCGTCGGGCTTGCCGTCGGGGCCGCCGTCGGACCCGCGTGCCGCCCCGGCGGCGGCATCCATGCCCGCGCTGGCGCCGGCCTTCATTCGCGCCCCTCCAGCACGGTCACGGCGGACGAGAACACGTAGCCCTCGCTGCGCAGCGTCTTGATGTAGCGCGGCTCGCGCGGCTCGTCCTTCAAGGTCTGGCGCAAGCGGCTCACCAGCAGGTCGATGGAGCGGTCGAAGGCGTCGGCCTGGCGGCCCTGGGTCAGGTTCAGCAGCTGGTCGCGCGTCAGCACCCGCTGCGGATGGTCGAGGAACACCCGCAGCAGGCGGTATTCGGCGCCGCTCAGCGCCACCATGGTGCCGTCCGCGTCGAGCAGGTGGCGCGCCACCGTGTCCAGCTTCCAGTCGCCGAAGCCGAGCACATGGGCGGCCTCGGTCACCTGCATGTTCTTGGGCAGCATGCGCGCGCGGCGCAGCACGGCGCGGATGCGCGCCAGCAGTTCGCGCGAGGCGAAGGGCTTGGACAGGTAGTCGTCGGCGCCCATCTCCAGGCCGACGATGCGGTCGGCCTCCTCGCTGAGCGCGGTCAGCATCAGCACCGGCACGGTGCGGTGCTTGCCGGCCCGCAGTTCGCGGCACAGCAGCAGGCCGTCCTCGCCGGGCAGCATCAGGTCCAGCACGATCAGGTCCGGTTCGCCCTGTTCCAGCACGGCGCGCATCTGGCGCCCATTGGCGGCCAGCGACACGCGCATGCCGTTCTTTTCAAGGTAGGCAGCCAGCAGTTCGCGGATGCCGCGGTCGTCGTCGACGATGAGGATGTGGTCGGTGTTTTCCATGCAGCCATGATACCCCAGCCCAATTCGGTCTTTGTATCCCTCTGTATCCGCTGCGGCGCGGTACACACTACATTGCAACGGCGCCGCGCGGCGGACACATGCAGGATACCTGCGGGCGGTCCAATGGAGCTTATCCAAACCAATCCGAGAAAGGGAGCGGCGCCATGTACAACCTGCTCGAAACGCCGCTGGCCCTGCTGGCAGGCGTGTTTACCATCGCTTCCCCCTGCGTGCTGCCGGTGATGCCCATCCTGCTGGGCAGCGCGGCGGCGCGCCCCGGCGCGGAGGCGGTAGCCGGCGTTGACGGCGTTGCCGGCAAGGCTGGCAGGAACACCCGGCCGCTGTTCATCGTCGCCGGCTTCATTCTCACCTTCGCCTCCTTCGCCATGCTGCTGGGCGCGGTGTCCTCGGCGGTGCACCAGGCGCAGGAGGCGCTGCGCAACGCCGCCATCGCCATGCTGGCCATTTCCGGCCTGCTGCGCCTGTGGCCTGGCCCCTATGACTGGCTGGTGGCGCGCCTGCAGCAGGCGCTGCCCGGCATGGGCGCGGCGGTGGGGGCGGGCGGCGCGGGCGACGGCCATTTCGGTGGTTTCGTGCTGGGCATGTCGCTGGGCGCGGTATGGACGCCGTGCGCCGGTCCGGTGCTGGCCTCCATCCTGGCGCTGGTGGTGCGCTCGCAGGACCTGGCCTGGTCCGCGCTGCTGATCACGCTGTACGCCATCGGCGCCGCCATCCCCATGCTCGGCATCATCTACGGCGGCCAGTACGCCACCGCCAAGGTGCGCATCGTGGCGCGCCACGCCGCCCGGCTGCAGCAAGTGTTCGGCGTGCTGGTGATTGCCACCGCAGCTGCCATCTACCTGCAATACGACATCCTGATTTACGCCCAAGTGGCTGCCGTTTTCCCTACCCTGAAAGGACTGTGACATGAACATCCCACGCACCCTGGCGCTTGCCGCCGCCTGCGCCATCGCCAGCGGCGGCGCCGTGGCCGGCCCGCTGAAGAACCCCACGCCGGCCGCCGAATTCACCGGCATCGAAAAATGGCTCAACAGCGAGCCGCTCACGGTGCAGCAACTGCGCGGCAAGGTGGTGCTGGTGGACTTCTGGACCTACACCTGCATCAACTGCATCAACGTGCTGCCGCACGTGAAGTCCTGGCACGAGAAGTACAAGGACCAGGGGCTGGTGGTGATCGGCGTGCACACGCCGGAATTCCCCTTCGAGCGCAGCACCAGCAACGTGCAGACCGCTCTCAAGCGCTTCGACATCCGCTACCCGGTGGCGCAGGACAACCGCTATGCCACCTGGAGCGCGTACCGCAACCAGTACTGGCCGGCGCTGTACCTGATCGACCGCAGCGGCAAGGTGGTGTACACCCATTTCGGCGAGGGCCAGTATGGCCAGACCGAAGCGGCCATCAAGGCGCTGCTGGCGCAGAAATAGACCGCCGTGCACATGGCGCACGGCGACGGGGGCGCCTGCGAGCACAGGCGGGCAGGCTTAGTCGGCCTTGATCGCTTCCACCTGGATCGCCAGTTTCACTTCCGGCGAGAAGTTCGGCAGGCCGTAGTTCATGCCGAAGTCGCTGCGCTTGAATTCGCCGGTGGCGTCGGCGCCGCACACTTCACGCTTGTAGCGCGGGTGCATGATGCACTTGAATTTGCTCACGTTCAGCGTCACCGGCTTGGTCACGCCCAGCAGGGTCAGGTCGCCTTCGACCGCCACCAGCTTGTCGCCGTCGAATTTCAGCGACGTGCTTTTGTAGGTCACTTCCGGGAATTTCTCGACGTTGAACATGTCCGCCTTGCGCGCGTGGACGTTCATCGCTTCCAGGCCGAAGTCGATGGTCTTGGCGTCGATCACGATGTCCAGGCTGCCCTTCCGGGCGGCGCGGTCCAGCTGCACGGTGCCGGTGGTCTTGCCGAACTTGCCGCGCCAGACCGACAGGCCCATGTGGTCGGCTTCAAAGCTAGGGAAGGTGTGGTTCGGGTCGATGTTGAAGGTTTCGGCAGCCATGGACGAACCGGCGGTGGCGGCGATCAAGGCGGCGATCAGGAACTTGAATTTCATTGCGTCTCCGTGCAAAGGGGGGATTTTTACTGTGCGACTACGTGGAACTTGATCGTAACATCATCGGCAACCATGCCGGTGTCCTTCCATTCGCCTTCGCCGATGTTGAAGGCCAGGCGCTTGATCGGCAGTGCGCCGTCGAATACCTGGTTCTTGCCGTCGGCCTTCACGGTCAGCGGGAAGCTCACATCGGCGGCCTTGCCCTTGATGGTCAGCTTGCCGGTGACGGTCAGCTTGCCGGGGCCGGCGCTCTTGATGGCGGTGGAGGTGAAGGTGGCTTTCGGGAACTGGGCCGAGTTGAACCATTCCTTCTTGGCCACTTCCTTGTTCATGTCGGCGTCGCCCAGGTCCATGCTGGCGGTCTCGATCTCCACCGTGGCCTTGGACGTTTCCGGCGCGGCCGCGTTGTAGTCGATGACGATGTTGTGCTTCTTGAACTTGGATTCGATCGGCACGTTCATCTGCTTGAAGGTGGCCGAAACGCTGGACTTGGCGGCGTCCGTTTTCAGGACGGCGGCGCTGGCGGCCAGCGACAGGCCCAGCAGGGAAACGAGGACGGCGCGGTGCGTGGTGTTCATGAAAGCTCCAGGGGTAGGTGGCAGGTGGAAATCAGTTGCGCAGCTTGGACAGGTCCGGCAGCTTGGGCAGCATGCGCTTGAGCACATCGTCGCGGTCGATGAAATGGTGCTTCAGCGCGGCGCCGGCATGGGCCAGCACGGCGGCGGCCATGGCCATGTTCAGCCAGTAGTGGATGGGTTTGAAGAATTCCTTCAGCTCGGGCGTGCCTTCGAACAGCGCGGGGATTTGCCACAGGCCGAGGTAGACCACCGGCACGTTGGCGGCGGTGGTGTACAGGTAGCCGGACAGCGGCACGGCGAACATGAAGAAGTACAGCGCGTAGTGCATGGCGTCGGCGGCCTTGACCTGCCACTGCGGCAGGCTGGCCGGCGGCGGCGGCGGCACAGTGGCCTTGCGCCACAGGATGCGCACGGCGGCCAGCAGCAGCACGGTCACGCCCAGCCATTTATGCCAGGAATAGTACTTGAGCTTGGTGGGCGAGAAGCCCTTGATGTCGACCATCGTCAGCCCCAGGAAGAAGGCGGCGATGATGAGGATGGCGACCAGCCAATGCAGCAGCATGGCGGTTTTGGAATAGCGTTGCATCGGCGCCTTTCGGAAATTAGTACGTGTTAGGACTAATATACCAAAGAAAATCAAACCGTGCTTAAGACTGCCTTAGATAGGGCGCGCGGCGGGGCGTTCACGCCCCGCGCGCAGGTCCTTAGATGGCCTTGGCCAGCTTGTCGGCGATGCCGATGTAGTTGGACGGGGTCATGGCCAGCAGCAGGTCTTTGGCTTCCTGCGGGATCGCCAGGCCGGTGATGAAGTCGCGCAGCGCTTCTTTCGAGATACCCTTGCCGCGGGTCAGCTCTTTCAGCTGCTCGTACGGGTTCTCGATGCCGTAGCGGCGCATGACGGTCTGTACCGGCTCGGCCAGCACTTCCCAGCTGGCGTCCAGGTCGGCCGCCAGACGCGCCGGGTTCACTTCCAGCTTGTTCAGGCCGCGCAGGCAGCTGTCATAGGCCAGCAGGGTGTAGCCGAAGCCCACGCCGATGTTGCGCAGCACGGTCGAGTCGGTCAGGTCGCGCTGCATGCGCGACACCGGCAGCTTCTCGGACAGGTGCTTGAGCACGGCATTGGCCAGGCCCAGGTTGCCTTCCGAGTTTTCGAAGTCGATCGGGTTGACCTTGTGCGGCATGGTGGAGGAACCGATTTCGCCGGCCTTCAGCTTCTGCTTGAAGTAGCCCAGCGAGACGTAGGTCCAGATGTCGCGGTTCAGGTCCAGCAGGATGGTGTTGGCGCGCGCGAAGGCGTCGAACAGTTCTGCCATGTAGTCGTGCGGTTCGATCTGGATGGTGTACGGGTTGAACACCAGGCCCAGGCGCTGCTCGATCACGGCTTGCGAGAACGCGGCCCAGTCGAACGACGGGTAGGCCGACAGGTGGGCGTTGTAGTTGCCCACGGCGCCGTTCATCTTGCCCAGGATTTCAACCTGCTCGATGCGCTTGACGGCGCGCTGCAGGCGGGCCACCACGTTGGCGAACTCCTTGCCCAGCGTGGTCGGCGAGGCGGTCTGGCCGTGGGTGCGCGACAGCATCGGCAGCTCGGCGTTGACGTGGGCGATCTCGGTCAGCTTGGCCACCAGGCCTTGCAGGGCCGGCACCATCACGCCGTCGCGGGCCGCTTTCAGCATCATGCCGTGCGAAGTGTTGTTGATGTCTTCCGAGGTGCACGCGAAGTGGATGAACTCGGAGGCGGCCACCAGTTCCGGCACGTCCTTGACTTGTTCTTTCAGCCAATATTCCACGGCTTTCACGTCATGGTTGGTGACCGCTTCGATTTCCTTGATGCGGGCCGCATCGGCTTCCGTGAAGTCCGACACCAGCTTGTCCAGCAGCGCGGTGGCGTCGGCCGAGAATGGCTTGATCTCGGCGAAACCGGCTTGCGACAGCGCTTGCAGCCAGTTGATTTCAACCTTCACGCGGTTGTGCATGAAGCCGGACTCGGACAGGATGGGGCGCAGCTTGTCGGTCTTGGAAGCGTAGCGGCCGTCGAGCGGAGACAGGGCCGACAGAGTGGAATATGGCGTAGTAGTCATGGAGGCGGGAAGCAAGTTAATGAAGACGGAGCAATAGAAGACGCAGCAGGCCGCCATTCTACCACCGCAGCGCCTTGGGCCGGATTGTCGATGTTATACTGGCGCCTACTTCTACCCTGTTGGCCTCTATGAAACTCATCGGTTCCCTCGCCAGTCCTTATGTACGCAAAGTCCGCGTTGTGTTGGCAGAAAAGAAGCTGGATTGCCAGTTCGAACTGGAAAACGTGTGGGTGTCCGAAACCCGCATCAATGAAGTCAATCCGCTCGGCAAGGTACCCTGCCTGATCATGGAAGACGGCCAGGCGATGATCGATTCGCGCGTCATGGTCGAATACCTCGACACGCTGACCCCGGTCTGCAAGCTGCTGCCGCCCAACGGCCGCGACCGCGCCGACATCAAGTGCTGGGAAGCCCTGGCGGACGGCATCACCGACGCCGGCGTGCTGGTGCGCCTGGAGCGCACCCAGCGTCCGCCCGAGCAGCAGAGCGCCGACTGGATCGCGCGCCAGCTGAAAAAGGTGGAGCTGGGCCTGGCCGAACTGTCGCGCAGGCTGGACGAGTCGCCGTACTGCGCCGGCATCCACTATTCGCTGGCGGACGTGGCCGTGGGCTGCACGCTGGGCTGGCTGTCCTTCCGCTTCCCGGAAATCGACTGGCGCGGCGCCCATCCCAACCTGGCGCGCCTGTACGACAAGCTGTCCGAGCGGCCGTCGTTCCGCGACACCGCGCCGCAGTAAGCCACCGCCGCCCGCCGCACCATGCCGCCCACCAAGCCGGACGCGCCCAGCGCCCAGCAGCGCCGCCTGCAGATGGCCGACATCGCGCGCCTGGCCGGCGTGTCCACGTCCACCGTGTCGCGCGCGCTGGCGGGCAGCAAGCTGGTCAACGATGAAACCCGGCAGCGCGTCATGGAACTGGCGCGCTCGCTGAATTACTCCATCAACATCGGCGCGCAGAACCTGCGCCTGAAGCAGAACCGCACGGTGGGCGTGGTGGTGCCCTACGACCCGGACACCCGCCAGCAGCTCACCGATCCCTTCTTCCTGGCCATGCTGGGCAGCCTGGCCGACGCGCTCACCGAGCAGGGCCTGGACATGCTGCTGACACGGGTCGACGCCGGCACGCTGGACGCCGCCGCGCAGCCATTCGACAGCGGCCGCGTGATCGGCGTGATCCTGATCGGCCAGTGGCGCCACCATGACCAGCTGAACCAGCTGGCCGCGCGCCGCGTGCCCATTGTGGTGTGGGGCGCGCAATTGCCGCAGCAGCTGTACTGCACTGTCGGCGGCGACAACGTGGCCGGCGGCGCGCTGGCCACCGGGCATTTGCTGGCCCAGGGCCGCAAGCGCATCGCCTTCCTGGGCGACACCAACCTGCCTGAAGTGGCGCAGCGTTACCAGGGCTATTGCCAGGCGCTGGCCGCACAGGGGCTGCAGGCCGATCCGCAGCTGATGGTGCCGGTGTCCTTCCTGCCGGGCGGCGGTGAGGAGGGCGTGCGCGAACTGCAGCGCCGTGGCGCGCACTTCGACGGCCTGTTCGCCTGCAGCGACTTGCTGGCCATGGCGGCCATCAATACCCTGCGCGCGCTCGGGCGCGGCGTGCCGGACGACGTGGCGGTGGTCGGCTACGACGATATCGAGCTGGCTTCCTATTTCCATCCTCCCCTGAGCACGGTGCGCCAGCCCATCGCCGCGGCCGGGCGCGCGCTGGTCGGCGCGCTGCTGGCGCTGGCCGACGGCCACGACGCTGCCTCGCAGCAATTGCCCACCGAACTGGTGCGGCGCGCCAGCGCCTGACCCGGCGCTTCCCCACAGTCAAACTGCAACCGTTTGCAATTCGTAAGGCAAAGGCGCTGCAACGTCTTTGGAAAATTTATTGCAATCGATTGCAATAAAATGCGAACTGGTGAATAATGAGGCAACTGCACACCGCAGACCTGCCGCCAGCGAATGCGGCGCCACCGAGAAAAACCAGGAGACATGATGCAAAACCATCCCGCAAAACTGGGTTGCATGGCTGCGGCCGTCGCAGCCGCCCTGATGCACCTGAGCGCCGCCGCGCAGTCCGCCGCCGCTCCCGAAGCCGCCGTTCCCGCATCCACCGCCGCCAGCGCCAGCGCCGCTCCCGTCCCTGCGGCCGCACCTGCCGCGCCGGCAGCCGACGGCCTGAACATGGAGCGCGTGGTCGTCACCGGCACCGCGCGCGGCAGTTCCAAGATGAAGTCCAGCGTTTCCGTCAGCACCATGGATGCCGACACCATCGCCCTGGCCGCGCCCACCAGCGCGGCCGAGGTGCTGCGTTCGGTGCCCGGCCTGCGCTCGGAGTCCTCCGGCGGCGAAGGCAACGCCAACATCACCGTGCGCGGCGTGCCGATTTCGGCCGGCGGCTCGCGCTACGTGCAGATGCAGGAAGACGGCCTGCCGCTGCTGCAGTCGGGCGACTTCAACTTCATCACGCCGGACAGCTACGTGAAGATCGACGGCACGCTGGACCACCTGGAAGTGGTGCGCGGCGGCTCGGCCTCCACCCTGGCCAGCAACTCGCCGGGCGGCATCATCAACTTCATCAGCAAGACCGGCGAAAGCAAGGGCGGCAGCATCGGCATCGCGCGCGGCCTCGGCTACGACCAGACCCGCTACGACTTCAGCTACGGCGCCCCGCTGACCGACAAGACGCGCTTCTTCATCGGCGGCCACTACCGTACCGGCGAAGGCATCCGCCGCACCGGCATGAGCACGGAAGAGGGTGGCCAGATCCGCGGCAACCTGACCCACGAATTCGAACGCGGCACCATCCGCCTGTCCTTCAAGCACCTGGACGACAAGTCGCCTACCGCGCTGCCGGTGCCGGTGCAGGTCAGCAACGGCCGCATCTCGGAGATTCCGGGTATCGACCCGCGCAGCGTGAGCTTCTACTCGCCGTACTGGGTGCGCGACGTGTCGCTGGACAAGGGCAACGGCCATGTTTCCAGCAACGTCAACGATGGCCTGGCCGTGAAGAGCGACAGCTTCGGCATCGCCCTGTCGCTGGACCTGGGCAATGGTGTAACGCTGAGCGAGAACTTCCGCAAGAGCGACAACAGCGGCCGCTTCATCGGCGTGTTCCCTGCCAATAATGGCGTGATGGGCGCGTACACCATTGCCAGCGGTCCGCAGAAGGGCCAGGCCTACAACGGCCGCGCCTTCAACGCCGTGGTGTTCAACACCGCCATCGACGACGCGGGCAATACGCTGAACGACGTCAAGCTGTCCAAGTCGCTGTCCGTCGGCGGCGGCAAGCTGACCGGCACGGCGGGCTTGTACAGCTCCCTGCAAAAGCTGGGCCTGACCTGGAATTTCAACGAATACCTGATGCAGGCCAAGGGCGACAGTCCGGCGCTGCTGCAAACGTCCAGTGCCACGCCCGGCCTGATCGGCGCGGCCTTCGGCGGCTGCTGCTCGCGCGCCGTGGACATGGAATACAAGCTCACTTCGCCGTACGCCAACCTGGGCTGGGAAAGCGGCCCGCTGAACATCGACGCCAGCGTGCGCCAGGACAACCAGCGCGCCACCGGCAGCGGCAATATCGCCAGCGGCGTTGGCAATGCCGGCTTGCGCTACGAAGCGGCCACGCAGCAACTGGTGAACTACCAGGCCGATCGCACCTCGTATTCGGTGGGCGGCAACTACCAGCTGCAGCGCAACCTGGCGCTGTTCGCCCGCATCAGCGACGGCGTGTCCTTCAATGCGGACCGCATCCTGTTCGGCAGCCCGCTGGACGGCAGCGCGCCGATCAGCCTGAACACCGTCAAGCAGGCCGAAGGCGGTGTGAAATGGCGCCAGGGCGGCGCCAGCGCCTTCCTCACGCTGTTCCAGGCCAAGACCAACGAGAGCAATTTCGAAGCGACCACGCAGCTCAGCACCGCCAACCGCTACGAAGCCAAGGGCGCCGAGCTGGAGGCCGCGTGGAGCATGGGCGGCTTCCGCGTCAGCGGCGGCCTGACCTACACGGACGCCGAGATTGTCGGCACCGCCCCCGGCCAGGAATCGGTGATCGGCCATACGCCGCGCCGCCAGGCCAAGGTGGTGTACCAGGTCGCGCCGAGTTATGAAATCGGCGACGTGACCGTCGGCGCCAGCATCATCGGCACCGGCCGCTCGTGGGCGGACGACGCCAACACCATCGACATGCCGGCCTACCGCGTGGTGCACGCCTACCTGAAGTACCAGCTCAATCCGCAGACCGTGCTGTCGCTCAGCGCCAACAACCTGTTCAACAAGCTGGGCTACACCGAGGTGGAAGGGGACGGCCACGCGGCGCGCGCCATTACCGGCCGCGCGGTCAAGGCCAGCCTGAGCTACAGCTTCTGATCCACCCGCAACCCTCTAGAAGAAGATGATCGAGATGTCCCAGCCTTTGCCGCCTTTGCAATCCCTGCTGTCCGCCATGCCGGCGCTGCCCGACGCGCGGCGCGCCGAATTCGCGCGCCGCTACAGCGAACAGGAGGCCGTGCTGCATCAGCGCCTGTCCGGACTGTACGGCACCCTGCCCGGCTTTGCGCGCTGGTATGCCGAACTGGCGGCGCAAGTGGGGCGCCTGGCGGCGGCCCGCCCGGCAGAGCTGCAGGCGCAGGACGAACAGCGGCTGGCCAATCCGGACTGGTTCCAGGACCAGTCCATGCTGGGCTACTGCGCCTACGCCGACCGTTTCGGCGGCAGCCTGGCCGGCGTGGCGCAGCGCATTCCGCACTTGCGGGAGCTGGGCGTGCGCTATCTGCACTTGCTGCCTTTCCTGCGCCCGCGCGCCGGCGAAAACGACGGCGGCTTCGCCGTCGCCAGCTTCGACGACGTCGATCCCAGGCTGGGCGGCAACGCCGACCTGGATACGCTGACGGCGCGGTTGCGCGCTGCCGGCATCAGCCTGTGCTCGGACTTCATCCTCAACCACGTGGCGGACGACCATCCTTGGGCACGCGGCGCGCGGCGCGGCGACAGCGCGCTGCGCGCGTACTTCCACGTCTTCCCCGACCGCCGCATGCCGGACCGCTACGAACGCACGCTGGGCCAGGTGTTCCCGCAAGTGGCGCCAGGAAATTTCAGCTATGTGGAAGACATGGGCGGCTGGGTCTGGACCACGTTCTATCCCTACCAATGGGACCTGAACTACGCCAACCCGGCGGTGTTTGCGGACATGGCGGCAGCCCTGCTGCGCCTGGCCAACCGTGGCATTGAAGTGTTCCGGCTCGATTCCACGGCCTTCCTGTGGAAGCGCGAAGGCAGCAACTGCATGAACCAGCCGGAGGCGCACGCGCTGCTGCAGGCCTTGCGCGCGATTGTCGCCATCGCCGCGCCGGGCGTGCTGCTCAAGGCCGAGGCCATCGTGCCGACGCGCGAGCTGCCGGCCTACTTCGGCGACGCGCAAGCGCCCGAATGCCATATCGCCTACCACAGCAGCCTGATGGCGGCAGGGTGGGGCGCGCTGGCCGAGCAGGACGCCGCGCTGCTGCGTGCCGTGCTGGCCCGTACGCCCGAATTGCCGCCGCACACATCGTGGCTGAGCTATGTGCGCTGCCATGACGACATCGGCTGGAACGTGCTGCGCGCCGAGGCGGGCGAGGCGGGCGAGGCGGACGGCGCGGACGCCGGCCCGGAGCGTGCACGCGCGCGCCTGGCCGCCATCGCCAACTTCTACAGCGGCTCGGCAGGTCAGTACGCCGATGGCGCGCGGCCGAGCGGCGCCGCCTTCCAGAGCAGCGACCCGCACGCGGCGCACGGCAGCAACGGCATGGCCGCCTCGCTGGCTGGCCTGGCCGGGGTACCGGCCCAGGTAGCGCCACCTCCATCGCCGCAGCATCCGTCGCGGCCGCAGCCGCTTGCACAGGACCTGGAGCGGCAGCAAGCCGCCCTGCGCCGCGCGCTGCTGCTGCACGGCCTGGCCCTGAGTGCGGGCGCGCTGCCCGTGCTCTACATGGGCGATGAACTGGCCCAGCGCAACGACGACAGCTACCGCGGGCGCTCCGAGCACGCCATGGATAGCCGCTGGCTGCAGCGCCCGGTATTTGACGAATATGCTTTCGCCCAGCGCGGCGACCCGGCCACGCCCGCCGGGCAAATGTATGGCGGCCTGCGCGCGCTGCTGGGCGCCCGGCAGCGGCTGGAGGCGCTGGCGGCAGGCGCCCCGCGCACCGTGCTGGCCTCGGCTGCCGCCGTGCTGGCGCTGGCGCGCGGCCCGCGCTTCGTGGCACTGTTCAATTTTTCCGGCAGCATGCAGCCGCACACCCTGGCGCGAGTCACGCCAGGGCAGGGTGCCGCAGACGCCGGCTGGCGCGACAGCTTGACAGGCCAGCTATGCTCGGGTGTAGTGGAGCTCGCGCCCTGGTCCATGCTGTGGCTGGAGGCGGCGCCATGAACCAGCTTAAAGGAGCAGCAATGGAACAAGCACGCGGAGCGGCAACGGCCGTGGTATTTGGCGAAGCGCTGGTGGACGATTTCGGCGACTTGCAGGTAGTCGGCGGCGCACCGTTCAACGTGGCGCGCAACCTGGCCGGCTTCGGCATGCCGCCCTTGATGGTCACCCGCATCGGCGACGACGCCAACGGCGCCCGCATGCGCAGCGAGTTCCAGCGCTTCGGCATGAGCGAGGCCGGCCTGCAAGTGGGCGCCGGTGAACCGACCGGCCGCGTGCAAGTCGAACGCACCGGTGACGGCAGCCACCGCTTCCACATCCTGCCGGACCAGGCCTACGACCGCGTGCAGCCCGCACCCATGCTGGGCGCGCTGGCCGGCATGGCCGAGCCAGGCCCCGGCCCCGGCGCCCCCTCCGCCGTCTACTTCGGCACCCTGGCCCAGCGCACCGCCGAAGGCCGCGCCGCCCTGCGAGCGCTGCTGCAAGCCTGCAAAGCACCGCGCTACCTCGATCTGAACCTGCGCGACGGCCAGGCCAGCGAAGCCACCGTGTTCGATTCGCTGTGCCACGCCGACACGCTCAAGGTCAACGAAGAAGAACTGGTGCAGCTGTTCGACTGGTACGCCCACATCAGCCCCGGCACCGCCGACATGGACAGCCTGGACGTGCGCCTGGCGTGCGCCGAATTGATCACCAAGTTCTCGCTGGCCTGCATCATCGTCACGCTGGGCCCGCGCGGCGCGGTGCACTACGGCGCCGATGGCGAAGTTACCGCCAGCGGCCCGGCCGACGTGCCGCGCATGGTGGACACCGTGGGCGCCGGCGACGCCTTCTCCGCGGTCTACCTGTACGGCAGCGCCCAAGGCTGGCCGCTCGCGCTCACCATGGCGCGCGCCAACGCCTTCGCCGGCGGCATCTGCGGCATCGCCGGCGCCGTCCCGCAGGACACCGCCTTCTACCAACCCTGGCTCGCGCGCTGGCACAGCGCCGCCTGACACCCCAACCGGAGCACGCCATGGCGCTGCACAAGCCCCGCCTTTCGTTCTGGCAGATCGTCAACATGAACGTCGGATTCTTCGGCATCCAGTTCAGTTTCGGCCTGCAGCAAAGCAGCATGAGCCCCATCTACAGCTACCTCGGCGCCGACGAAGCCAGCCTGCCCTACCTGTGGCTGGCCGGTCCCGTCACCGGCCTGCTGGTGCAGCCGCTGGTGGGGGCGCTGAGCGACCGCACCTTGAGCCGCTGGGGCCGGCGCCGCCCTTACTTCCTGGTCGGCGCCATCCTGTGCAGCCTGGGCCTGCTGGCCATGCCTTTCAGCGCCGCGCTGTGGATGGCGGCCAGCCTGCTGTGGATACTGGACGCGGCCAACAACGTCACCATGGAGCCGTACCGCGCCTTCGTCAGCGACCGCCTGGCGCCGGCCCAGCACTCGCTGGGCTTCCTGACCCAGAGCGCGTTCACCGGCCTGGGACAAACGCTGGCCTACCTCACGCCGTCGCTGCTGGTGTTTCTCGGCATGAGCCGGGACGCCGTCAGCGGCAGCCACATCCCGCATGTGGTGATCGCCGCCTTCCTGATCGGTTCCGTGTTCTCGCTGGCCAGCGTGCTATGGACGCTGAAGACCACGCCCGAGCTGCCGCTGGACGACGAGGAAATCCGCCGCATCCGCGCCGCGCCGGTGGGCTGGCGCAGCACGCTGATTGAAATCGGCGCGGCCGTGCGCGACATGCCGTCGACCATGCGCCAGCTGGCGCTGGTGCAGCTGTTCCAGTGGTACGCCATGTTCTGCTACTGGCAATACATCGTGCTGTCGCTGGCGGCCACCATGTTCCACAGCAGCGATCCGGCTTCGCCCGGCTTCCGCGAAGCGGGCCTGCTGAACGGCCAGATCGGCGCCTTCTACAACTTCATCGCTTTCCTGGCCGCGTTCGCGCTGGTGCCGTTCACGCGCCGCTACGGCCCCAAGCGCATGCACAGCGTATGCCTGGCGCTGGCCGGCGCGGGCATGCTGTGCATCCCGCTGATCGACAGCCCGGCCTTGCTGCTGCTGCCCATGCTGGGCATCGGCGTGGCCTGGGCCAGCATGATGGGCAATCCCTACGTGATCCTGGCGGGCAGCATTCCGCCCGAGCGCACCGGCGTCTACATGGGCATCTTCAATATGTTCATCGTGATCCCGATGATCATCCAGATCCTCACGCTGCCGCTGTACTACCGCGCGTGGCTGGGCGGCCATCCGGAGAACGTGATCAGGCTGGCGGGTGCGCTGCTGCTGTGCGCTGCGCTGGCGATGCTGCTGGTGAAGGTGAAGGCGGCGCGCGGCCGGGACGCGGAAGAAGCGGAACTGGCCGCCGCAGCGGGGGCGGCGGCCAAGGGGTAATGCGGAGCGGCTTATTCGGACATCTGGCTCTGCAGGTAGTTCTGGATGCCGACTTTGCCGATCAGGTCGATCTGGGTTTCCAGCCACTCGATGTGCTCTTCGGTGTCTTCCAGGATCATCAGCAGCAGGTCGCGCGACACGTAGTCGCCGACCTTCTCGGCTTGGGCGATGCCTTCCTTGATCGTGATGTGGGCGGCGCGCTCCAGTTTCAGGTCGCAGTCCAGCATCTCTTCGGTGTTCTCGCCTATCATCACCTTGTGCATGGCTTGCAGGTTAGGCAGGCCTTCCAGCATCAGGATGCGGTCGATCAGCTTGTCGGCGTGCTTCATCTCGCCGATCGATTCTTCGTACTCTTTCTTCGCAATCTTCTCGAAGCCCCAGTGGCGGTACATGCGCGCGTGCAGGAAGTACTGGTTGATGGCGGTCAGCTCATTGGTCAGCTGCGCGTTCAGCAGGCGGATTACGTCGTTGTCACCCTTCATGGGATACCTCTTTTTGTCTGGTTGTTGAAGCAGGAAATGCCGCCATTCTGCCATGAACAAGCTCATATCTGTAAGGAAAACATGAAAAAATGGTCAGATAATAGTGGTGGTGAAAACGCTGTTCGAAGTGCGAACAATTCTCGTTTTCGTTACTCGCGCAGTTGCGCACACTTGGCGGATAATATCGGCTGATCTTCAAGCAAGGACACCGATATGATGCTGCACATTCCCGGCGTGCTCACGCCGGAACAGGTACTGTATTTCCGCCAGCGCCTGGCGCAAACCGACTGGGTCGATGGCCGCGAAAGCGTGGGCGCGCAAGGCGCGCAGGTCAAGCGCAACCGCCAGCTGGCCGAGGGCTCGCCGCTGGCCAAGGAGCTGGGCGACATGGTGGCGCGCGCGCTCACCGCCAACCCGCTGTTCTTCGCCGCCGCGCTGCCGCTGCGCATCCTGCCGCCGTACTTCAACAGCTACGCCGGCGGCGAGCAGTACGGCCTGCATATCGACGGCGCCGTGCGCACCGACGGCCGCACCCTGCAGACCCTGCGCGCGGACGTCTCCACCACGGTGTTCCTGAGCGAACCGGAAGAGTACGAAGGCGGCGAACTGGTGGTGATGGACTCCTACGGCTCGCACGAGGTCAAGCTGCCGGCCGGCGACGCCATCGTCTACCCGTCCAGCAGCGTGCACCGCGTGATGCCGGTGACCCGCGGCGAGCGCATGGCGTCCTTCCTGTGGACCCAGAGCATGGTGCGCGAGGACGCCCGGCGCGCCATGCTGTTCGAGCTGGATCAGAACATCCAGAAGGTGCGCGGCCAGCTGGGCGACAACCACACCACGGTCGGGCTGACCGGCCACTATCACAACCTGCTGCGCATGTGGGCCGAGATGTAGGGGCTGGCAGCCAGGACGAAAAAAATCCCCGCCGGCGCCATGAGGCGCCGGTGGGGACTGAAGGGGTGGTACTCGTAAGCGGTGAAAGGGGAGGCGGGGCGCTCAGACCTGCTGGAAGTTGATCGGCACCAGCACGTACACGGCGACCGGCTTGCCGTCTTCCATATAGGGCTTGAACAGCGCGCGCATGGCGGCGACGCGGCCCGCTTCGTCCAGGTTGCCGGAACCGGAGGACTTGGCGATGATGGCCTGCTCCGGCAAGCCTTTTTCGCTGATCAGCACGCGCAGCATGACTACGCCGGTTTCGCCCAGGCGGCGTGAAATGGTGGGATACACCGGCGCCGGCGCACGCACGTACTCCACGCCCTGCACCAGGCGCGGCGCGGCAGGTGGCGCCGGCGGCGCCGGGGCGGCCTGCTGCGGCTGCGCGGTGGACGGCGCGCTTGGCGCGTCCGCGCTGCGCGGCTGGGCCGGCGGCGGCGTGATGGTGTTTTCGACGGTGATGTTCAGCAGCGGCAGTGGCGGCGGCGTGATGGCCGGGGCCTGCATGACGGGAACGGTCTTGGGCGCCGGCGGTTCCGGCTGCGGCGCGGGAGGCGCCACGAACGACACGTTGACTACCTGCGGCAGCACGGCATGCACGGCGTCGCGCAGCATGCCCGTTTGCAGCAGGTAGAAGAATCCTGCATGAATGGCGACGATCGCCGTGAATTTGCCCAGCTTTGCCAGCCCGTCGGGTGAGGGCCCGTCTATCGTCATCGCATGCATTGCATTCCTTACGTGGTCATGGAAGGCCGCTTCAATACTGTTTCATTGATGCAGCCCAGATGTGCGGTCAGGATCTCTTCGGCAGTCGAAGCGCATTGGCCGCAGCACGTGGCCAGGCCCAGGTCGGCGCGCAATTCGTCGATCGAAGTGATGCCCAGTTCTATGGCTTGACGGATTTCGCGGTCTGAGATGTTGTTGCAAATACAAACAATCATTGCGTTACCTTCTGGCTAGGATGGTGCTAACTAAATGCTCACTGATTCTGATGCCGATTCGTCACTTTTAATTGTTTCTTAATGAGAATCATTATCATTACGTTTCCTATTCTGCCGCAACCCGGCGTACAATGCAAGCAGTTCCTGCAAATCCAACTCATTCTCATTTAGCTCTATAATGGCCGCACAGAAATTCATCACCGATCCGACTGGAAGCCCCATGACGCAAGCGCCCCCCCTGACCCAACTCGACACGCTGGAGACCGGCAGAAGCGCCGTGGTCGTGCACGTGGCGCCGGGCAATCCGCAAGAAATGGAAGACGGCGCCGACCTGGCGCGGCGCCTGATGGAGCTGGGCTTCGTGCCCGGCGAGCGCATCCGCATGCTGAAGCGCGGCATGCCGGGCGGCGAGCCGCTGGCCATCAAGGTCGGCAACTCCACTTTTGCATTGCGCCGCTTCGAGGCCGCGCTGATCTCCATTCAACCGGAATAAACCATGGGTGCAGTAGAAAAACCGGCGCAGGCCGCAGCGCAGGCGCCGATGGTGGCCCTGCTGGGCAATCCGAACTGCGGCAAGACCGCGCTGTTCAACCGCATCACCGGCGCGCGCCAGAAAGTGGCCAACTACGCCGGCGTGACCATCGAACGCAAGGAAGGCCAGTTCACTTCGCCCGACGGCCACGGCTTCCGCCTGCTGGACCTGCCGGGCGCCTATTCGCTGAAAGCCCACACGCCGGACGAAGCCATCACGCGTGACGTGGTGGCCGGCCTGCGCGCCGGCGAAGCGGCGCCGGACGTGGTGGTGTGCGTGGTGGACGCCACCAACCTGCGCCTGAACCTGCGCCTGGTGCTGGAGATCAAGCGCCTCGGCCTGCCGATGATACTGGCGCTGAACATGGTGGACGTGGCCAGGAAGCGCGGTATCGCGATCGACGCCGACAAGCTGGCCCGGGAACTGGGCATGACGGTGGTGGAAACCGTGGCGGTGACGGCGGGCGGCGAAAAGTCGCTGCTGCGCGCGCTGGACCTGATGTGGCCGCTGGCCGCCAGCAAGGCCAATCCGCTGGCCGCCATCGACGCGGTGCCGGTGGAGGAGACGCAGCGCGAAGTGCGGCGCATCCTGTCCGTGGTCAGCAACGACAGCGCGGACAAGGGCAACCTGAGCGAAAAGATCGATGACGTGGTGCTGCACCCGGTGCTCGGCCCCATCATCCTGGCGGTGCTGATGTTCCTGGTGTTCCAGGCGGTGTTCGCCTGGGCCGCGCCCGTCATGGAATGGATCAAGGACACGGTGGACGGCGGCGGCGGCCTGCTCAAGGAGCACATGGCCGACGGCGTGCTGCGCAGCCTGCTGGTGGACGGCGTGATCAGCGGCGTGGGCAGCGTGCTGGTGTTCCTGCCGCAGATCCTGATCCTGTTCTTCTTCATCTTGGTACTGGAAGACTGCGGCTACCTGCCGCGCGCGGCCTTCCTGCTGGACCGCATGATGGGCGGCGTGGGCCTGTCCGGGCGCGCCTTCATCCCGCTGCTGTCCAGCTTTGCCTGCGCCATCCCGGGCGTGATGGCGGCGCGCACCATCCAGAATCCGCGCGACCGCCTGGTCACCATCATGATCGCCCCGCTGATGACTTGCTCGGCGCGCCTGCCGGTGTACGCGCTGGTGATTGCCGCCTTCATCCCCGAGCGCGAAGTGTGGGGCATGCTCAGCCTGCAGGGCCTGGTGCTGTTCGGGCTGTACGTGGCCGGCATCGTCTCGGCCATGGCGGTGGCGTGGTTCTTCAAGCGTTCGCTGGGCGCCAAGAGCAAGCAGCCGCTGATGCTGGAACTGCCCAGCTACCACTGGCCGCATATGCGCAACCTGGCCATCGGCCTGTGGGAGCGCGCCAAGATCTTCCTGACCCGCGTCGGCACCGTGATCCTGACGTTGATGGTGCTGCTGTGGGCGCTGAGCAGCTTCCCCGGCGCGCCGGAAGGCGCCACCCATCCGCCGATCTACTACAGCCTGGCGGGCTTGCTGGGGCGCGGCCTGGAATTCATCTTCGCGCCGATCGGCTTCAACTGGCAGATCTGCATCGCGCTGGTGCCGGGCATGGCCGCGCGCGAAGTGGCGGTAGGCGCGCTGGGCACGGTGTACGCGCTGTCCCAGACCGGCGACGAGCTGGCCTCGCAGCTCGAGCCCATCCTGTCGCAGACCTGGTCGATGGCCACCGCGCTGTCGCTGCTGGCCTGGTACGTGTTCGCGCCGCAATGCCTGTCCACCCTGTCGGTGGTGCGCCGCGAAACCGGCAGCGTGCGCTACGCCTTCATCATGGCTGGCTACATGTTCGCGCTGGCCTATACGGCGTCGTTCATCACCTACCGCGTTGCGGTCATGCTGGGAACCTGATATGTGGCAGCAGATCATCGTCGGCCTGATCGTCGCAGCGGCGCTGGTGCACGCCAGCACCAAGTATCTGCCGGCCGGCTGGCGCCGCCGCATCGTCTACGGGCTGGCCCGGTGCGGGCTGAACGAAGACAAGCTGGCCAGGTTCTTCAAGGTGCAGGACAGCTGCGGTTCCGGCTGCGGTTCCTGCGGCAGCTGCGGCAGCGGCGGTAGCAAAGACGCCGCCGCCCCGCCGTCCCCGCCGGCATCCCGGCGCGTCATCAAGCTCCACGTCCAGCGCTGATCTTTCCGGCCAGACAAATGGGGTCAGGGTTAATTTTCCCGTGCGGGAAAATTAACCCT
>NZ_BAAKJE010000026.1:0-27922 GCF_059704565.1 Massilia sp. NBRC 108631 | reverse complement strand
GCGTGTTCAGCTCGTGCGCGATGCCGGCCACCAGCGCGCCCAGCGACGCCATCTTTTCGGACGTGATCAAATTGGCCTGCGCCTGCTTCAGCGTGGCCAGCACCAGTGTCAGGTCGCGGTGCGCCAGCTCGGCGTTGGCCTTCTGCGCGGCCAGCTCGTCCAGGCTGCGCTCCAGCCCATGCTGGGTGTGCACCAGTGCCGCTTCGGTCTTCTGGCGCTCGGCGATGTCGCGCCGCAGCTGCTCGGCCAGCGCGCTGTTGCGCTGTGACACCATCAGCAGCAGCGCAATCAGCGCGCTGATCAGGGTGCCGGCAGCGGCGATCATGCCGACCCGGAAGTGGCCGGTGCTGTAGCGCGTGCCTTCATGGCCGCTGAACTCCATCAGCCAGCGCCGCTCGCCCACGTTGAGGCTGGCCTTGGTGTTCAGCCCTGGCAAGGCCAAGGCCCGTTCGCCGCTGCCGATCTTGCCGGCGCTGTCGTACATCAGCGTGTCCATATTGCGCGGCAACACGCTGTCGTCGCGCAGGTAGCCGCCGTCGTGGATCTGGATCGACATATGGCCCAGCAGCGGCGTGTCGATCACCTCGCGCATCAGGTTGTTGACCCGGAACACGATGGCGACAAAGCCGATCAGCGCGGCGCGGCGCTGCTCCACCGTCTCGAGCGGGCCGTTGCGGTAGATCGGCGCGCGCGCCACGAAGCCGGGCTGGCCGCTGGCATCCTGCACCAGCGTGATGCGCTCGGTGGCGATGATCTGCCCGCTGTCGCGCCCCATCTCCAGCGCGCGCCGGTGCGGCGGCAGCGCCCCCAGGTCAAGGCCGAAGGCGTTCTCGTTGCCCACCATGGGCTCGTTGTATTCGATGATGTAGTGCAGGTCGCGCACGGCGGCCGGGTGGATGTTGAATTGCGGGTAGCCGTCCGGCAGCAAGCTGGTGTCGGCCTGCACGCCGTCGGCAAAACCGGCCAGGCGCCCGGCCGGCACCAGGCGCACGAACTGGATGGCCTGGAAGCCCGGATAGCGCTCGCCCAGGCGCAGCTCGTGCACGTAGCGGTTGAACTCGCTGCGGCTGACCTGGCCGCCGCGCACGGCATACATGCCTTTGATGCTGAGCAGGGTGTCGAAGTAGGTTTGCAGGCGGACGGCGGTGTCGCGCGCGATCTTGTCGGTGTCGCGCTGGAATGTGGTGCGCAAGTTGGACAGCTGGGCGTCGGACACGAACAGGCACACCCACACGGTAATGCAGATGCCGACAACGAACGCCAGGTAACCGTGGATGCGCAAATGCATGGCCATGCTCGACAAGGGGTGCGGCCGCCAGCCTGGCCGCAGGGCTGAATCGACTATAGCATAGCCATGTCGCTACAGAAACAGAAGCTATACATCCAAGCAACAGTTATTGCACCGGATCCTGGAATTCCGCCGCGATGGCCATGAATTGCTGTTCCGCCATCAGCATCGCGTCCACCACGTCCGGATCGAAATGCTCGCCGCTGCCCTGGCGTATCAGTTCGATCGCCGTTTCGTGCGTGAACGCGGGCTTGTAGACCCGCTTGGAAATCAGCGCATCGTACACATCGGCCACCGCCATCAGGCGCGCCGAGACCGGGATGGCTTCGCCGGCCAAGCCTTGCGGGTAGCCGGAACCGTCGTATTTCTCCTGGTGCGAATAGGCGATTTCACGCGCGAAGCGCAGGAAGTCGTTGGAAAAGCCCAGGTGCTGCTCCACCCCGGCAATGGCGTCGCGGCCATACACGGTATGCAGCTTCATCTGCTCGAATTCCTCGGCGCTGAGGCGGCCGGGCTTGAGCAGGATGGCGTCCGGGATGCCGACCTTGCCGATGTCGTGCAACGGCGCGGCCTTGTACAGGAAATCGATATTGCGCTTGCTCAGTTCATGCCCGAAGCGCGGGTGGTCCCGCAGTTCGCGCGCCAGCGCCACCACATAGCGCTGCACGCGGTGGATGTGGTTGGCGCTTTCGCGGTCGCGCGTTTCCGCCAGCGTGGCCAGCGCCCAGATCACCGCGTCCACCATCATCGTCAGTTCGGTGGTGGTTTCCGTCACCAGCTCTTCCAGGTGCAGGCGCTGGTGGGCCAGCAGTTCGGCCGAGCGCTTCAGCTGCAGTTGCAGCGCCACGCGGGCCAGCACGGTTTCGGCGATCAGCGGATGGCTGATGACGTCGGCCGCGCCGTCGCAGTGGCCGCGCTGCTCCAGCTCGTGCCGGCCGTGCGGCACCAGCAGCAGCAGCGGCAGGCCGGCCGTGTCGGGGTTGCGCTTGAGCTGCTGGCACACGGCGAAGCCGTCCAGGTCCGGCAGGTGGGCGTCCAGCAGCACCAGGTCGGGGCGCGGCACCTGCTGGGCAATGCGCAGCGCGGACGGGCCGTCAGCCGCCAGCTTGACCTCGTACTGGTCTTGCAGCAGGCCGCTCAGCCACAGCAGGTTGTCCGGCGCCGCGTCGGCGATCAGGAGGATGGCCTTGTTGTTGTCGTTCATGGACTGCGTCCCATAGAAGCTGAATGAGCTGGATAGTTACCAGCCAGCATCATAGCAGGGAGCGCAAGCTATTCGCACAATGCGGGCGTGCCGTCCTCGAACAGGGCGCCGAAGCAGCGCGTGCAGTGGAAGCAGAACAGGTGGGCGATGCGGACGTTGTCCTGGCGCGGCACCAGCTGCAGCTGGCCCTGACGGCAAGCCGGGCAGAATTCCCGCATGCTGCCGACGGCGGCCACGTCGCCGGCCAGATAGGTATCATCGAAGCGCTCGCCGTCGACCACCGTGACGGGATCGAGTTCAACCAACAACAAGGACGGAGCGTTGCCCCGCAATTCCGGTGTCCGTTTCATCTGATTCATCCCCTCGCCGCTTTCTGGGGAAGCGGGCTCTCTCACCATAGCCAAATCGTGATTGACTGACAAGCGAAACTTTTTTATGAGCGTTTGCTTGCAATTAAATAGCGCACTATCTATACTGTGCGCATGGATACCGCTACGACCACCCCCGCCGCCTCGCCCGCCCCCACCGACACCACGCCGCGCCCAGTGCCGCGCCTGGACGGCCAGCTGTGCTTCGCCCTGTACTCGACCTCGCTGGCGATGAACAAGCTGTACCGCAAACTGCTGCGCAAGCTGGGCCTGACCTATTCCCAGTACCTGGTGATGATGGTGCTGTGGGAAAAGAACGAACAAACCGTGTCGGAACTGGGCGAGCGCCTGTTCCTGGACTCGGCCACGCTGACGCCGCTACTCAAGCGCATGGAGCAGGCTGAGCTGCTGACGCGCACCCGTTGCCCGAACGACGAGCGGCAAGTGATCATCGCGCTCAGTCCCCACGGCGACGCGCTGCGCCACGAAGCGGCCAAGCTGCCGCCGGAAATCCTTGGCGCCACCAACTGCACGCTGGACCAGGTGGTCGACATGAAAGAACAGCTGACCGCGCTGCGCGACAGCCTGATGAAAAACGCCTGAGCCCGCGCGGCGCCTTGCGGCGCGTCAAATCCATGGTGCCGCCGGATGCTGCCCGCAGGCGTAACATGAACTGGACCAGCGGCCTGCGGGAGGGTGAAATGGCTACGGCAGCTACCACGGTTGATCAGTATTCCGAAGTCTTCAGCCAACATCTGGCACCGCCCAGGAAGTCGTTCATGAACTAAGCCTGACGCTCGCGGGGCCGCCGGAGATATCCGCATGCTATTCGCCGGCGGTGCCGGTCCCCGGCGTGCCGAGTCATGGCCGGGGGCGTCACAATCAGCTCATAGCTCAGTTAAGTAAGCCCTCCTCTCAGGTGCCACAGCTGCTGCGATCACATTCGCTCGCTATCGGCAACGCGCTGTTGGCAATCGGCCATTTGCGCATCCCGGCAGACTACCACCTGAGCACCACCATACCCACCAGACAGCTCAGCCAGGCTGCGCAGCGGAGCTCCGCCACCTTCGCCCTGGCTTGACGCGCAATGTATCAAGTAATTTACAAATGAACACAGCTGGACAAACAATTGCTTGAGTAGAATTGCCGCTTAACTTTTTCTTTAGAAAACAGGGATAGCGGAAGATGAAGCGTTTGCCGATCAGTATTGCAGCACTGTGCCTCTCCTTATCGGCCCATGCCGCCGATGCCTTCGACGACAAATTCCGCCAGCTCGACGAGCTGCTGCCGACCGCCACGCCCTACCGCACCGCCTCCGGCGCGCCCGGCCACGCCTACTGGCAGCAGCGCGCCGACTACACCCTGCGCGCTTCCCTGGACGAGGCCAAGCGCGCCATCACCGGCAGCGGCCAGGTCACCTACCACAACAACTCGCCCGACACCCTGCACTACCTGTGGGTGCAGCTGGACCAGAACATCTACAAGCCGGACTCCGATGCGCGCCGCATGCTCACCGCGCCCTCGCGCGAGGCCTGGACCCGCGCCAAGGGCGCCGAGGACGGCATGAAGTTCGAAGGCATGCGCGGCATCCTGGCCGGGCGCGAGTTCGACGGCGGCTTCAAGATCGGCGCCGTGAAAACCGCCGCCGGCCAGCCGCTGAAATACGCCATCAACCAGACCATGATGCGGATCGACCTGCCCACCCCGCTCAAGCCGGGCGAGAAGTTCAGCTTCGCCATCGACTGGCAGTACAACATCAACGAGCAGAAAGTGCTGGGCGGGCGCGCCGGCTACGAGTACTTCGAGCAGGACAAGAACGCCCTGTTCGAAGTGGCGCAGTGGTTCCCGCGCATGGCCGCCTACTACGACGTGGCCGGCTGGCAGCACAAGCAGTTCATCGGCTCCGGCGAGTTCACGCTGGAATTCGGCGACTACGACGTGAGCCTGACCGTACCGGCCGACCACGTGGTGGCCAGCACCGGCGAGCTGCTCAACCCGGAACAGGTGCTCAGCCCGGCCCAGCGCGACCGCCTGGCGCGCGCCCGCACCAGCGACAAGCCGGTGGTCATCGTGACCCAGGCCGAAGCGGAAGCGGCCGAGAAATCGGTCAGCACCGCCACCAAGACCTGGCACTTCAAGGCCAGGAACGTGCGCGACTTCGCCTGGGCCTCCAGCCGCAAGTTCATCTGGGACGCGCAAGGCTACAAGAAGGACGGCACCAACGTCATGGCCATGTCCTACTATCCGAAGGAAGGCAACCCGTTGTGGGAGAAGTACTCCACGCAGGCCATCGTGCACACCATCGAGCAGTACAACAAGTACAGCTTCGACTACCCCTACCCGACCGCGATCTCGGTCAACGGCCCGGTGGGCGGCATGGAATACCCGATGATCTCCTTCAATGGCCCGCGCCCGGTGAAGGACAAGAAAACCGGCGAGATCACCTATTCCAAGCGCTCCAAGTACGGCCTGATCGGCGTCATCATCCACGAAGTGGGCCACAACTACTTCCCGATGATCGTCAACTCCGACGAGCGCCAGTGGACCTGGATGGATGAAGGCCTGAACACCTTCGTGCAATACCTGGCCGAGCAGGCGTGGGAAGAGAACTATCCGCAGACGCGCGGCGAACCGCGCGCCATCGTCGACTACATGCGCAGCCGCAACCAGGTGCCCATCATGACGAACTCGGAGTCGCTGCTACAGTTCGGCAACAACGCCTACGCCAAGCCGGCCACGGCGCTCAACATCCTGCGCGAAACCATTCTCGGCCGCGAGCTGTTCGACCACGCCTTCCGCGAATACGGCCGGCGCTGGAAATTCAAACGCCCTACCCCGGCCGACTTCTTCCGTACCATGGAAGACGCCTCGGGCACCGACCTCGACTGGTTCTGGCGCGGCTGGTTCTACACCACCGACGCGGTCGACATCAGCGTGGACGGCATCAGCGAAGTGGGCGTGAGCACCAAGAACCCGGAGACCGAGAAGGCCTGGAAGAAGGCGCAGAAAGCCGCCGAGCCGGAATCGGTCACCAGCATCAAGAACAAGGGCATGCCGCGCCGCACCGACGCGCATCCCGAGCTGAAGGACTTCTATAACGCGCACGACGACTTCACCGTCACCAACAAGGACCGCAACAGCTACGCCGAAGCCATCGAGAAGCTGGAGCCGTGGGAGAAGAAGCTGCTGGAACAGGGCAAGCACCTGTACCTGGTGGACTTCTCCAACGTCGGCGGGCTGGTCATGCCGCTGATCCTGCAGATCGAGCTCAAGAGCGGCAAGAAGTATGTCGAGCGGGTGCCGGCCGAAGTATGGCGCTACTCGCCCAAGAAGATCACCAAGGTCATCGTCACCGACGAGCCGATGGTGGGCCTGACGCAGGACCCGAACTGGGAAACCGCCGACATCGACACCAGCAACAACGGCTGGCCGCGCAAGGTCACGCCATCGCGCATGGAACTGTACAAGCAGGAACAGGGCCGCGAGGACATGATGAAGGACTACAACACACCGCTGAAGGGCAAGGATGCCAGGACTGAAGCAGGCGAAGTCAAAGGTGAACCCAAGGGCGAGCCGAAAAAATGATGCGCGGCGGCGTTAAGCGGCTGGTGCTGTGCGCCGCGCTGCTGTTCGGCGGCGCGGCGCTGCACGGCCCGGCGGCGGCCCACAACTACCACATGGGCATCACCGACATCAGCTACAACGCCAATACCGGCAGCACCGAGATCGTGCACACCTACACCGCGCACGACGTGGAGGCGCTGCTGGCCAATCTGTACCAGCGCCAGTTCGACCTGGGCCAGCCCGAGGACCAGGCCGTGTTGCGGCGCTACATCGAACGGCAGTTCAGCATCACCGCCGGCGGCAAGCGCCTGCCGCTGCAATGGATAGGCGTGCAGGCCGACGCCGCCAACGTCACCATCTACCAGGAACTGCCGCAGACCGTGCTGCCGCCCGGCGCCGTGCTGCGCCACCTGGTGCTGTCCGACTTCATCCCCGGCCAGCTCAACACCGTCAACGTCGCCGCCGCCCCCTCCGGGCCGGCCGCCCGGTCGCTGACCTTCTCCGCCGCCACAGCGCAACAGGCGCTGCCGTAGCTGCAACACAGTGTCCTGGACAGCACCGTAGAGCGCTCCCCAATGCGCATCCGGCGTGCTTCCGCCTTACAATGGACTACCTTATCAATCTGTCCATTGCGCGGCAGGGCCGCCGCGGAACCCGTACATGAGCGTAACCAGTCCCAGCCCGAGCAGCGCCATTGAAGCAGAACGCCTGCGGCTGTTTATTTCCAGCATCACCGACTACGCCATTTACACGCTGTCGCCGGAAGGGATCGTCACGAGCTGGAACGCCGGGGCGCAGCGCTTCAAGGGCTACCGCGAGGACGAGATCCTCGGCCAGCACTTCTCGCGCTTTTACTCGGCCGAGGACTGCGCCGCCGGCCGCCCCGCACTTGCGCTGGCGGCAGCGCGCGACACCGGCCGCTTCGAGGACGAAGGCTGGCGCGTGCGCAAGGACGGCACGCGCTTCTGGGCCAGCGTGGTGCTGGACCCGATCCGCGACCATGACGGCGTGCTGCTGGGCTACGCCAAGATCACGCGCGACATTACCGACCGCCGCAGGGAGCAGGAAGCGCTGCACGCCAGCGAGGAGCGTTTCCGCCTGCTGGTGCAGGGCGTGACCGACTACGCGATCTACATGCTGTCGCCGGAGGGCCTGGTGACCAACTGGAACGAGGGCGCGCGCCGCATCAAGGGTTACGACTCGGACGACGTGGTCGGCACCCATTTCGAACGCTTCTACACCGAGGAAGACCGGGCCGCCGGCCTGCCCATGTACGCGCTGGCCACCGCGCGGCGCGAGGGCCGCTTCGAGCGCGAGGGCTGGCGCGTGCGCAAGGACGGCAGCCGCTTCTGGGCGCACGTGGTGATCGATCCGATCACCGACTCGATGGGCGGGCTGATGGGCTACGCCAAGGTGACGCGCGACGTCACCGAGCGCCGCGCGGCCGAGGAAGCGCTGGCGCGCACCAAGGAAGCGCTGTTCCAGTCGCAAAAGCTGGAATCGATCGGCCAGCTCACCGGCGGCCTGGCGCACGATTTCAACAACCTGCTGAACGTGATCAGCAACGGCCTGGACATCCTGCGCAACACCGGCGACCGCACCGTCCAGGTCAAGACCATCGACAGCATGACGCGCGCCGCCAGCCGCGGCGCCACGCTGACCCAGCAGCTGCTGACCTTCGCCCGCCAGCAGCCCTTCCAGCCCGAGCGCGTGCGCGTCAACCGCGTCATCGACTCGTTTGAGGCGGTGCTGCGGCGCGCCGTGAAAAGCTCGATGCAGCTGCAACTGCAGCTCACGCCCGGCCTGCCAGAGATCATGGCCGACGTGCCGCAGCTGGAGTCGGCCGTGCTCAACCTGGTGGTCAACGCGCGCGATGCCATTGGCGACACCGGCACCATCGTGATTGCCTCCAGTCTGCGCAGCGAGCCCGAAGGCGGCGCGCTGCCGGCCGGCAACTATGTGTGCCTGAGCGTGCGCGACAACGGCTGCGGCATGCCGCCGGAGATCATTGCGCGCGCGGTGGAGCCGTTTTTCACCACCAAGGAAGTCGGCAAGGGCACCGGGCTGGGGCTGAGCCAGGTGTACGGCACGGTGCAGCAGGCCAAGGGCGACTTGCGCATCGCCTCGCAGCCCGGCCAGGGCACGGACATCACGCTGCTGTTCCCGGCGCTCGCCGCGGCCAGCGACGGCGACGGCGGCTGCCACCACGAGGCGGCCGAGAAAGTGCTGCTGGTGGACGACCAGTTCGACGTGCTCGACATCACCGCCCAGCTGTTCAGCAGCCTGGGCTACGAAGTGCTGTCCGCCAACAACGGCACCGAAGCGCTCGACATCCTGCATCGCACGCCCGATCTGCGCATCCTGTTCAGCGACGTGGTCATGCCCGGCATCACCGGCGTGCAACTGGCCAAGGCGGCGCGGCAATTGCGGCCGGAAATGAAAATCATCCTGTCCTCCGGCTACATGGCGGCCGCGCTCAGCGAGCAAAAGGAGGACCTCGCCCAGTTCGAGTTCATCGGCAAACCCTACCGCTTATCGGACATCATCAAAAAACTGCGCTAGCCCCCGGCAAGAATTAATTGCCTATTTGCCATCGCGCAGGAATTGCGATATGGTACGCCCATCGACACCGATGAGGGGACACGCTGCATGCATGGTCCGCCGCCCAACCCGCTGCGCCAGCTGGACCGCCTGGAGATGCTGGCGATCGGCTACCTGTGCCTGCCGTTGCCAGTCTTCCTGTTCGGCTGGCTGTGGCTGCCCTATGCGCTGGCCGTCACCGCGCCGCTGGCGCTGACCCTGTGGCCGTGCTGGCGCGACCGCCGGCGCGGCGTGCCTGGCCTGAGCCGGCCGGAGCGGGGCGCGGTGATGGCGGTGGCCGTCATGTGGACCATCCTGGCCGGGCTGGCCGGCGGCCTGCACCTGAACCCCAGCTGGCTCATCCGCATGGCGGTGCTGCGCGACCTGGTGGCGCTGCCCTGGCCGGTGGTCTACGCCGGCCAGGACGGCGCGCCGCTGCTGCTGCGCAGCGCGCCGGGCTACTACCTGCTGCCTGCGCTGGCGGGCAAACTGAGCAATCTGGACGGCGCCCGCCTGGCGCTGTGGTTCTGGACCGCGGGCGGCGCCGCGCTGTTCCTGGCGCTGCTGGTGGGCGCCAACAGCGCGCGGCGGCAGAACGGCTGGATGCTGGCCATGGCGGTGGCCGTGCTGTTCAGCGGCATGGACCTGGCCGGCTGGCTGCTGCGCCAGCCCGGCCTGCCCGCCTACGCCCAGCATCTGGAAAGCTGGGCCGGCGCCTACCAATACGCGTCGCAGACCACGCTGCTGTTCTGGTCGCCCAACCACGCCCTGCCGGCCTGGCTGCTGGCCGTGATCGTCTGGCGCCACCGCGCCCAAGGCCTGGGCGCGCCTGCCGCCGCGCTGCTGTTGCTGGGCATCGCGTGCTGGTCGCCGCTGGCCGCGCTGGGCGCTGCGCCGCTGCTGCTGTGGAGCGTGGCGCGCCGCATGCCCGCGTCCGCCGTGCAACAGGAACTGGCCGGCCCCGCCTGCTGGGCCGTCGTGCCGGCGCTGCTGGTGCTGGCGCGCTTGCTCAGCGCCGGCGCGCTGGGTCCGTTCGCCGTGCTGCCCGGCGCGGAGTTGGCCGCCGAGGGCGCGCGCTACGCCCTGTTCGCCGCACTTGAATGGGGCCTGCTCGCGCTGGTGCTGCTGGCCCTGGGGCAGCGCTCGGCGCTGCTCGCGCTGGCGCTGCTGGAACTGGCCCTGCTGCCGCTGCTGCGCTTCGGCCCGCACAACGAACTGGCCACGCAAGCGGCCATCCCCGCGCTCACCGTCCTGATGCTGGCCGCGATCGCCGCGCTGGACCGCCCCGGCCCGCACAAGCGGCTGCGCAAAGGCCTGATGGGCACGCTGCTGGCGCTGCTGCTGGCCGGCGCCGCCACGCCGCTGTTCGAACTGGCGCGCGCCTTCCAGCCCGGCCCCCGCTACCGCGACGACGCCCGCACCTTCCTCGACATCAACGGCACGCCCTGGCCCTACATCACCCGGCTGGACCAGCCCGACCTGGAGCACGTGCTCAAGCCCATCGAACCGTCTGCCGCGCAGTAGCGTGAGGTCGTGCACGCCCGCACGGCGACGGCTATACTGCCCGCCATGCTGAAACTCCATCCGATCCCGTCCGCGCTGGCCGCCGCGCTGTGTTCCCTGCTGGCCCTCCCGTCCTCCCGTGCCGACGACACGCTGATGCAGCGCGTGCTGATCGACGGCTCGCGCGCCAGCCAGCTGGGCGTGGCCGACGCGGCCGGCGACGGCAGCGTGACGCAGCAGCAGCTGGCCGCGCGCACCACCTACCGGCCCGGCGAACTGCTGGAGGCCACGCCCGGCCTGATCGTCAGCCAGCACAGCGGCGAAGGCAAGGCCAACCAGTTCTACCTGCGCGGCTTCAACCTGGACCACGGCACCGACCTGCGCACCACCGTGGACGGCATGCCCGTCAACCAGCGCAGCCACGCCCACGGCCAGGGCTGGACCGACCTCAATTTCCTGATCCCGGAACTGGCGGCGCGCCTCGATTACAAGAAAGGTCCCTACTCCGCCGAGCAAGGCGACTTCGCCTCGGCCGGCGCCGCGTCCATCGTCTACGCCAACCGCCTGGTGCGCGGCGTGGCCAGCGCCAGCGCGGGCCAGAACGGCTACCGCCGCGCGCTGCTGGCGGACTCGCTCGAGGTGGGGCCGGCGCGCAGCGGCGCCGTGCTGTACGCGCTGGAAGCGATGCACAACGACGGGCCCTACACGCGCGGCGACGATTACCACAAGCTGAACGCCGTGCTGCGCTACAGCCAGGGCTACGCCAACAACGGTTTCAATCTCACCGCCATGGCCTACAGCGCGGACTGGAACGCCACCGACCAGATCCCGCTGCGCGCCGTGCAGCAAGGCCTGCTGGGCCGCTACGACGGCGTCGACAACAGCGACGGCGGCAAGGCGCAGCGCTACAGCCTGTCCGGCGCCTGGCAGCGCAGCGGCGAGGACACCGCCGCCAGGGTCAGCGCCTACCTCATCGCCAACAAGCTGGACCTGTACTCGAACTTCACCTACTTCATGGACGACCCGGTAAACGGCGACCAGTTCGCGCAGCCGGACCGCCGCGTCACCAGCGGCGTGGACGCCAGTGTCGCCTGGCATGCGCACATCGGCGAGGCCAGCTCCATCACCACCGCCGGCCTGCAGCTGCAGCACGACAATATCTTCAACGGCTTATACAAGACAGTGGCGCGCCAGGCTATCGCCGCCACGCGCGCCGACCACATCGTCGAGTCCAGCCTGGGCCTGTACGTGGAAAACAGCACGCGCTGGACGCCGCTGCTGCGCACCACGGCCGGCCTGCGCGCCGACGGCTACCGCTTCGACGTGCGGCCCACGCAGCCGGGCAGCGCCTCGGCGCTGGCGCATCCCGCCGCGCGCGCCAGCGACCGCCTGCTGAGTCCCAGCCTGGGCGCCGTCTTCGGTCCCTGGGCGCAGACCGAGTTGTATGCCAACGCCGGCACCGGCTTCCACAGCAACGACGCACGCGGCGCGGTGGTGGCCGAAGGGGCAGCCGGTGCGCCGCTGGTGCGCTCGCGCGGCATGGAACTGGGCTTGCGCAGCGAATGGCTGCCGCGCCTGCAGTCTTCGCTGTCGGTGTACCGGCTGGACTTCGGCTCGGAGCTGAGCTACGTGGGCGACGCCGGCGCCACCGAAGCGGGAGAGCCCAGCCGCCGCTACGGCGTGGAATTCTCCAATTACTACAAGCCCTTCAAGTGGCTCAGCGTGGACGCCGACATCGCCTTCGCGCGCGCCCGCAGCCGTGGCGCCGCGGCCGGCGCGGCCTACCTTCCCGGCGCGGTGGAAGGCGTGGCCCAGCTGGCGCTCACGCTGGACAAGCTGGGGCCCTGGTCCGGCGCGCTGCGCCTGCGCTACTTCGGTCCGCGCCCGCTCACCGAGGACAACAGCGTGCGCTCGCGCGCCAGCCAGACGCTGAACGGCCGCATCGGCTACAAATTCGCCGGCGGCCTGCAGCTCGAACTGGAAGGGTTCAACCTGGCCAAGCGCCGCGTATCGGCCATCGATTACTACTATGCCTCGCAGCTCAAAGGCGAAACCCAGCCGGTGGACGACGTCCATTTCCATCCGGTCGAATCGCGCTCCTTCCGGCTGATGCTCACGCAGAGTTTCTGATCGTCGTAGAATAGAAGACTATCAGATGACTATCAGATGACTAGATGACGACTTACGCCCCGATTTACACCGCGCCCGAGCGCGTGACCGCAGCGCTGCGCAGCGAAGGCTATGCCCTGCTGCACCCCGAAGACGTGGCCGCGCTGGCCGGCACCACGCTGGAAGCGCTGAACGCCCTGATCCCGAGCTGGGACAGGCTGGAGCTGGACAATTACCTGAAGGACGGCGGCCGCTACCGGCGCCGCCGCCATTCCTGCTTTATCCAGCAGGACGGCACGCTGGCGCAGACGGCGCACCGCGCCCACTGGCAGCCGCTCGAGTACAACGCCCTGCACGGCGGCATGCACCGCCTGTTCGAGCCGATGGAGCCCGGCACCGTGGCGCAGCCGGCCTGGCGCCAGCTGCTGACCGCCGTGGGCGACGCCTGCTCCGCCGCGCGTTCGCCGCAGCCGTGGTACATCGAGGCGCACCAGTTCCGCATCGACACCGCCGACGGCATCGGCCGCCCCACCCCGGAAGGCGCGCACCGCGACGGCGTGGACTACGTGGCCGTGCTGCTGGTGGGCCGCCACGGCATCAAAGGCGGGGAGACTCGCATCTTTGAAGCCGACGGCCCGAACGGCAAACGCTTCACCATGACCGAACCGTGGACCATGCTGCTGCTGGACGACGCCACGGTCATCCATGAATCGACCCCGATCCAGCCGCTGGCGCAAGCAGGCGAACAGGGAAGCAGGCCTTCCTGCCACCGCGATACCCTGGTGCTGACCTACCGCGCCGGCCAGTTCCAGGGCGCCCAGCCCTGAACCGTGGGAGGACGGGCGCACCAATGCGCAGTACCTGGCACCAATGGGAATGAAAATTCCCAGTTCGATAGTTAAATCCTTTATAGTTACCTAAGAGTCAGCAGCGCTTGAAAAACAATTTTTGGAGGCAGTCCGTGGACTCCAGCTACGAGATCGAACCGGATGAAATCGAGATCCTCATCGTCGAGGATAGCCCAACCCAGGCCGAGCGGCTGCGCCGGCTGATCCAGTCGGTGCGCTACAAGGCGCGCGTGGCCGCCAACGGCCGCCTGGCGCTGGAGGCAATCCGCGAACGCAAGCCGCATCTGGTGCTGTCGGACATCGTGATGCCCGAAATGGACGGCTATGAGCTGTGCCGCGCCGTCAAGACCGACGGCGCGCTGCGCGACATCCCGGTCATCCTGGTCACCTCGCTGACCGATCCGAAGGACATCATCAAGGGCATCGAGTGCGGCGCGGACAATTTCATCCGCAAGCCCTACGCCGAAGACTACCTGCTAAACCGCATCGGCCACATGCTGGTGAACCAGAAGCTGCGCCGCAACCAGAACATGGAAGTGGGCATCGCGCTCTACCTGGGCGACCAGAAGCACTTCATCAACGCCGAACGCCAGCAGATCCTCGACCTGCTGATCTCCACCTACGAGCAGGCGGTGCAGGTCAACAGCGAACTGCAGGCGCGCGAGCGCCAGGTGATCGAACTGAATATGCGCCTGGCGCACCACGCCGGCGAGCTGGAAACCATCAACCGCGAAATCGCGCTGAAGAACCTGGAACTGGCCGAAGCGAGCCGCATGAAGTCGGCCTTCATCGCCAATATGTCGCACGAACTGCGCACGCCGCTGAACGCCATCATCGGCTTCACCGGCGCACTGCTGATGAAGCTGCCCGGCCCGCTCACCGGGGAGCAGGACAAGCAGCTCAATACCATCCGCAACAGCGCGCGCCACCTGCTCTCGCTGATCAACGACATCCTGGACGTGGCCAAGATCGAAGCCGGCAAGGTCACCTTGTCGGTCGAATCGATCCAGTGCCAGAACCTGATCGCCGAAGTGGCCGACACCCTGCGCCCGCTGGCGCAGCAGAAAGGCCTGGCGCTGGAAGTGGAGCTGGCGCCGCAGGCGGTGACGCTGGAGACCGACCGCCGCGCGCTGACCCAGATCCTGATCAACCTGGCCAACAACGCCATCAAGTTCACCGAAAAGGGCACGGTGCGCATCACGCTTAGCCAGCGCACCGACGCCGACGGCGTGATAACCGAGTTCGCCGTGGCCGACAGCGGCGCCGGCATCCGCGAGGAAGACCAGGCCAAGCTGTTCCAGGCCTTCTCGCAGCTGGACTCGACCTCCACCCGCCACGCCGAAGGCGCGGGCCTGGGCCTGTACCTGTGCCAGAACTTGGCCAACCTGATCGGCGGCTCGCTGTTCTTCAGCAGCGATTTCGGACACGGCAGCACTTTCACGCTGGCGATGAAGAGCAAAAAATAAACCGCCCGCCGGGGCAGCAGGGAGCGGTATGGCAGCGCGCGTCCTTATCGTGGAAGACAACCAGGCCAATATGGACCTGATGTGCTATTTGCTGGCCGCCTTCGGCCATACCCCGCTGAGCGCCTACGACGGCCTGCAGGGCGTGGTGGCGGCGCGCGAGCTGCAGCCCGACCTGATCATCTGCGACATCCACCTGCCGCGCCTGGACGGCTACGGCGTGGTGGCCCTGCTCAAGGGCGACGCGGCCACCGACGCCATTCCGGTGCTGGCCGCGAGCGCGTTGCCGGTATCCGACGGCGGGGCCGCCTTGCGCGCGGCCGGCTTCGACGGCCATCTGCCCAAATCGCTCGAGCCGGACACGCTGATCCCGTCGATTGAAAGCTTCCTGCCCGCGGCGCTGCGCGGCCGGCCCCCGCCCGCCGCCGGCGACGGGGACGACGATGCGCCGCCGGCGGCCGCAGCGCCGCGCGCCCGCGTGCTGCTGCTGGACGCCGCGCCGGACGGCGGCGGCCTGGTGGCCAGCGTCCTGGCCCACTACGGCTATGCGGTGGCGGTGGCGGCGGATGCCGAGCAGGCGGCCCATTGCGCGCGGCAGCAATTCGACCTGCTGCTGTGCGACGCGGACACCACGCAAAGCCGCCACACGGCCTTCGTGCCGGCCGTGCTGGAACGCCACCGGTCCGAGTGGGCCGGCCTGCCGCTGGTACTGGTCACCGCCGCCCAAGGCGACGCGCTGGACGGCCTGCTGCCGCCCGGCTGGGCCCCGGCGGTACTGCTGGCGCATCCGCTCGAGCCGCTGCAGCTGGCCGGCGCGCTGGAGCAATGCACGCAGGCGGGGAGCACAACCAGCACAGGGCCCGCCATGGCGTAACTGCCATAGTAGATAGTTAGACATCGTATTTATACGGTATTGCACTGCAACAAAAACGCGCCTATAGTGGAACTGTCTCCTCCAACCGTTCTCCGAACATTGGATTCAGCCCGCGCCTGACGCGGGCTTTTTTTTGTCCGGATTTTTGCAAAAGGAGCAGCAAATCAGTAACGCAGACAGCAGCACCAACGGCCACGCAAGCAACAGCACGAGCAACAACGCGGGCAGCAACGCGTCGTTACCGCTGTGCGACCTCGTCATGAAAGGCGGCATCTCCAGCGGCATCGTCTACCCCAAGCTGATTGCGCGGCTGGCGCGCGGCTACGCGTTCAAGAACATTGGCGGCACCTCGGCCGGCGCCATCGCCGCCGCAGCCTGCGCCGCCGCCGAATGCGGACGCCAGAGCGGGCGCCAGCCGGCCGCCTTCGCCACCCTGGCCGGCCTGCCGGAAGAGCTGCAGGCGCAGGAACACGGCCGCTCGCGGCTGGCGCGCCTGTTCCAGCCTACGGCAGCGCTGCACCGCCATTTCGACCAAGCCATGCGCTACATCGCGGGGCGCGACAAACCGCGCGCCGCGCTCTCCATTGCCGCCGCGCTGATCCACTGGCCGAGCGTGCTGGGCGCGGCGCTGCTGCTGATTGCGCCGCTGGTCATGCTGGCCACCCACCTCACGCTGCTGCGCAGCGCCGCCACCACGCTGGCCATGCTGGGCACCGCCGCCGGCGCCGCCTGGCTCACCCACCGCGCCTTTGCACTGCTGCCGGCCCCCGGCGCCGGCGCACTGCACGCGGCCGCGCGCGCCGGCGGTCCCTGGCGCAAGCTGGCCGGCCTGCCCCCGCAACAGCGCCGCCTGGCCGCCGAAGCGGTATGCGCGGCGGCGGCCGGCACGCTGGTGCTGGCCGTCGCCATCGCCGGCTTGCCCGGCCACGCCGGTCCGCTCAACATCGGCGTGCAGATCCCCTTCCTGCTGCTGGCGCCCCTGTGCATCGCCTGCGGCTTCGGGGTGGGCCTGTGGCGCTGGGGCAGCGCCCTGCTGCGCGGCCTGCACCTGAACTTCTACGGCATCTGCAGCGGCCGCAGCACCGGCATGGAATCCGCCACCGCGCTGACCGACTGGCTCACCGCCTACCTGAACCAGCTGGCCGGACTGCCGCCCGGCCGGCCGCTCACCTTCGGCGACCTGTGGGGACCGCAGGACGAGAGCGCGCCCGGCGAGCGCGCCATCAACCTGGAAGTGGTGACCACGGCGCTCAGCCAGCAAATGCCCTACACCCTGCCCTTCCGCGACAATGCCGGCGCCTTCTACTTTCATCCCGGCGAATGGTCGCACCTGTTCCCGCAAAACGTGATGGACTGGCTGCTGGAGCAAGCGCCGGTGCCGCCGCTGGAAGACGCCGTCACCGCGCCGGACGGCAGCCAACTGGTGCGCCTGGCCACCAACGCCCACCTGCCGGTGGTGGTCGCGGTGCGCATGAGCCTGAGCTTTCCGCTGCTGCTGTCGGCCGTGCCGCTGTATGCGCGCGACTTCACCGACGACGGCAAGCTGAAACGGGTGTGGTTCTCGGACGGCGGCATCTCCAGCAACATGCCGCTGCACTTCTTCGACACCCTGCTGCCCGAGCACCCCACCTTCGCCATCAACCTGAAGGAAGCGCATCCCAAGTACCCGATCGAAGACGCCGCCCAGTGCGGCCTCGATGGCCGCGTCTATCTGCCGGACGACAACAGCCGCGGCATGCAGCGCTACTGGGCGCCGTCCAGCGACGCCACGCCGGCCGGGGTGTTCCGCTTCCTGGCCAACATTTTCACCACCATGCAAAACTGGCGCGACGAAATCCTGTTCCCCTACCCCGGCTACCGCGACCGCATCGTCCAGATCAGTTTGCGGCCCGGCGAGGGCGGACTCAATCTGAATATGCCGAAGGCAGCGGTGGAGCGCCTGGCCGACGCCGGCGCCTGCGCAGCCGAGATGCTGTACCGGCGCTTCCACCCGCAGGGCGGCGGCAACGGCTGGGACAATCACGAGCAGGTGCAGGTATTGTCCGTGCTGGGCAACCTGGAACGCCTGGCGCGCAAAGCCGGCGCACCCGGCGCGGCGCAGCGCTGGCGGCAAGCGGCCGGCCGCAGCCGCCTGAACATGCCGGAAAAAGCGCTGGCCGGAGCGCTGCTGGCGGACCTGGCCGCCATGGGCGCGCACATCGACGCCAGCGGTGCCAGCGTGGAAGACAGGATGTACCGGCCGCGCCCCGTCATGAAGCTCACCCCGCGCCTGTGAGGCGGCATTACGCCCGCAGCAGCCGCAAGCCGGACGGCGTGGCCGGCATGCGCGGGAACACCTGCGCCAGTTGCCGGTCGCCGAGACGCAGGTGGCGCTCGGCGATATGCGCCAGCACGGTGCGGAAGTCGGTCGTCACCGGCAAATCGCGGCCCTCGTTGAGCTGGCCGTCGCCCACGCCCTGCCAGTCGCCCAGCACCTTGCCGCCGGCCACGCCGCCGCCCAGCACCCACATCGCATTGCCGTGGCCGTGGTCCGTGCCGCCGTTGCCGTTCTCGCGCGCGGTGCGCCCGAATTCCGACATCACCACGATCACCGTGTCATCGAACATCGGTCCCAGCCGCTGCGCCAGCAGCGCCAGGCCCTGCGCCAGCGGCGCCAGGCGGTTGGCCAGCTGCCCGGTGCCCGCGCCCTGGCCGGCGTGCGTGTCCCAGCCGCCCAGCGCAAAGAAAGCCAGCTGCACATTGGGCTCGTTGCGCATCAGGACGGCCAGCCGCGCCGCGTCGTCCGGAAAACCGTAAGGCAGCGGCGCGCCGCCGTCGGCCACCACCGCCTCGGCCATGGTGGCCGCCATCACTTCCTTGTGCGCCTCGCGCCCATCCTGGTAGACCTTGCCGAAGCGCTCGTGGCCCAGGTAAAGCTGGTCGAACGCCGCCGCCAGCACCGGCCGGTCCAGCGGGCCGGGCTTGCCCGCAGCCGCACCGTTGGCGATGTTGATGGCGGCCGCCTGCCCGCTCAGGATGCGCGGCATGGTCGGCCCGACGCTGACCGCGCGCGTGGGGGTGGAGGTGCCGGGCAAGGCGGCAATCAGGCGGTTCATCCAGCCGTCCGGCGTGCTTTTCACCCCAGGCGTGGCGGACTCCATGTAGTCCTGCGCGTCGAAGTGCGAACGGGTCGCGTCCGGCGAACCGCTGGCGTGCACGAAGGCCAGTTTCTTCTCGCCCCACAGCGGCATCAAGGGCGCCAGCGCCGGGTGCAGCGCGAAATAGCCGTCCAGGTCCAGCGCGCCGTGTTCCTTGTCCGGCGCGGCCAGCGCAATCGTGGGACGCAGCACGGCGTAGTTCGCATCGCCGAGCGGCGCCACCACGTTCAGCCCATCGACCGCGCCGCGCAGCATGACCACCACCAGCTTGCGCCCGGTGACGCCGCCGCGCGCCGTGGCGGCCCAGGCATGGCGGCCCAGGGGAATGGTCAGGCCGGCGCCGGCGGCGAAGGCGTTGAGGAAGTCTCTGCGTTGCATATTCGCTCTCCCGCGCTGTTCAGTGTGACAATCAGCGCTGCATGAAATCGGGACTGCCCAGCAGCATGGCAGTGCGTATTTTTGGCGGGCTGGCAGCCACGATGTCGCGCGTGCGGGCCGACACCGAGCCGCCCAGCGCGGCCTGCAGTTGCGCCGCATCCGTGCCCTGCGCCAGCGTGGCCGCGTAGCCGATGCGCCGGCTCAGCGCGTCCGGGTTGAGCCAGGCTGCCTGCGTGTTCTTGTAGCCGTCCGGCGTCTGGCAGCCGTACAGCGGCATGCCCAGCCGGTCCAGCGCGCCCATCACCGGTTTGACTTCCGGCAGCATCGCCGCGCTGCCGCCCGCCGCGCCTGCATAGGCGGCGCGCGCGGCGGAAATGACGAACTGGTAAGGCGTCTTGAACTTGGCGCCCTGCGCCTCCGGCGCCATGAATTCGGCGCTGGCGAACAGCGTTTTCAGCACCGAGCGGATGTCGCCCTTGCTGGCAAGCCAGGTCTGCGCCATGCGCTCCACCAGGGCCGGCGGCGGCTGATCGGCGACGAAATACTGCGCCAGCTTGTAGCTGATGTGCTGCGCCGTGGCCGGATGCACGGCCAGCACGTCCAGCGCGTATTCGCCCTCGGCCTGCCCCTGCGGCTTGACCAGGCGGCCCAGCCACTGCTTCTCGCCCTGGTCGTGGCGCTTGGGATCGAAGCGGAACGTCTCGTTGCGCGCCACCACCTGGCGCGGCGCGAAGGTCCAGCCGGTGAGCATGCGCGCCAGCTCGGTCACGTCCTTCTGCGTATAACCCTTGTCCACGCCCAGCGTGTGCAGCTCCATCAGCTCGCGCGCGTAGTTCTCGTTCACGCCGCCGGCCTTGGAAAGGTAATTGTCCAGATAGTACAGCATGGCCGGATGCTTGGCAGTGGCGCCCAGCATGTCGCGGAAGGCGCCGAACACATAGGGGCGGATGGCGTCGCGCTCATAGCTTGCCACCAGCGGGCGCACCTGGCCCTTGCCGGAAAAGACGTTGAAATGGTTGAACCAGAAGTCCACCATCACCTCCTCCAGCTGGCGCGGGCTGGCCACCGCGCGCGCGATGCGCGCTTCGGCCGTCTGGCTGGTGATGCGCGCCAGCACTTCGCGCCGCATGGCCCTGGCGTCCTCGGTTTCGTCCCTGACCATGTCGCGCACGGCCAGGAAGTCGCCCAGTACCTCGCCGCTGCTGCGCTGCACCGTGTCCAGTCCCGCCAGGCGCTCGGCCAGCGCGGCGGGCAGCGCCAGCGACTCGGGGTAGAGCTGGCTGTCGATGTAGCCCGCCACGCCCATCCGCGTCACGCGCTCGATGTCGCCCGGCGCCGGCCCGTAGGCCAGCCGGTTCAGCACATGCAGCGCGGCCGCCTCGCCGGCCAGCGGCGCGGCGTGGGCCTGGGCGGCCAGCGCGGCCGCCGCAAAAATCATCGGTGCAAACCAGCGCGCAGCTCTCATGTTTGGCCTCGTTGATGTCGTTATAGCCATGACTTTATACCAGCCCGGAGGGCGCGGCCACACCGCCGTGTATCGCGTGTAAGCAATTGTTACAAGCCGTCGTGACAACGATCCTGCAACTTAATCAAACGATCGATTAAGTTATATCAATTGTTTGAATTATGTGATTAAATGGCGCGATGAACGAAAAAGCAAAGCCCAAAAAATCCCGTGCGGACGGCGAGCAATCGCGCGAACGCCTGCTGCTGGCCTCGATGCGCCTGTTCGCCGAACAGGGCTACTCGCGCGCCTCCACCCGCGAAATCGCGCTGGCGGCGGGCGTCAACGTGGCCGCCATCAGCTACTACTTCGGCGACAAGGCCGGCCTGTACCGCGCCGCCTTCACCGCCATTTCCCCCGCCCCGGCCGACAACATTGCCATGTTCGACCAGCCCCACTTCACGCTGCGCCAATCGCTGGAAGGCTTCTTCCAGCAGATGCTGGCGCCGCTGCTGGAAGGCGACATGATGGAAATCTGCATGCGGCTGTGGTTCCGCGAAATGCTCGAGCCCACCGGCATCTGGGCCAACGAAATTGAAAACGGCATCCGCCCCGAGCAGGATGCCTTCAGCCGTGTGCTGGCGCGCCACCTCGGCCAGCCAGCGCCGGACGACGAAACCCATCGCCTCGCCTTCAGCATCGCCTCCATGGCGCTGATGCTGATGATGGCGGGCGATGTCGTAAAGACCATCAGGCCGCAGCTGATGGCCGGACCGGAAGCCATCGCCACCTGGACCGCCCGCCTGAGCGACTACGCCACGGCATTGATAGAAGCAGAAAAGATCCGCATCAAGGAAAAAACAGCATGAAGAAAAACCAGCACCAAACCGTGCGGGCGATGGCGGTGGCGGCGGCGCTGTCGCTGGGCGGCTGCGCCCTGACCGCGCCGCCCGCCAAGGTGGACCCGGCCGCGCCGCAGCAATGGCTGGCGCCGCTGCCGCACAACGGCAGCCTCACCGACCTGAACAACTGGTGGCAGTCCCAGGGCGACCCGCTGCTGGTGCAGCTGATCGACGCAGCCCAGGCGGCCAGCCCCACGCTGGCCTCGGCCCGTTCGCGCATCGCCCAGTCGCGCGCCGAGCGCGTGGCGGCCGGCGCCGCGCTGGCCCCCAACCTGGACCTGGCCGGCAGCGTGGCGCGCCAGAACCAGCAATCGTCCATCCCCACCGGCACCACCAGCCAGGTGGCGCTGCAGGCCTCGTGGGAGATCGACGTGTTCGGCGCCGGGCGCGCCGCGCGCAATGCGGCCGAAGCGCGCTTCAACGGCGCCAGCGCCGGCTGGCACGAGGCGCGCGTGTCGGTGGCCGCCGAAACGGCCAACCAGTACTACGGCCTGCGCGCCTGCGAACAGCTGCTCAAGGTGGCGGTGCAGGACGCCGGCTCGCGCGCCTACAGCGCGCGCCTGACGGAACTGAGCAGCAAGGCCGGCTTCGTGCCGCCGGCGGACGCCGCGCTGGCGCGCGCCAGCGCAGCCGACGGCCGCAACCGCGCCAGCGCGCAGCGCGCCGCCTGCGACATCGGCGTCAAGTCGCTGGTGGCGCTGACTGCCATCGCCGAACCGGAACTGCGCGCCAAGCTGGCCGCGGCCGGGACAGCGGCGGCCGCCGCCAGCGCATCGGCGCCGGCCATCGCCATCGCCGCACTGCCGGCGCAAACGCTGAGCCAGCGGCCCGACGTCTACACCGCCGAACAGGAAGTGGCCGCGGCCAGCTTCGAGGTGCGCGGCGCCCAGGCGCAGCGTTATCCGCGCCTGTCGCTGTCGGGCTCCGTGGGGGCGGCCAACTTCCGCAGCGGCGGCGAGAACACCCAGCTCGACACCTGGACCGTGGGCCCGCTGGCGATCTCGGTACCGGTGTTCGACGCCGGCCGCCGGCGCGCCAACGTCGACGCCGCGCAGGCGCGCTACGAACTGGCCGTGAGCCAGTACCGGGCCAACGTGCGCAAGGCGGTGGCCGAACTGGAGCAAGCCATGGTCACGCTGAACAGCACCGGCGAGCGCGCCGCCGACGCCGAGACTTCGCTGCAAGGCTACCGCGTGGCGTTCACCGCCACCGAAGACCGCTACAAGAACGGCCTGGCCAGCCTGCTGGAGCTGGAAGATGCGCGCCGCAGCCGCCTGGCCGCCGAGAACACGGTGGTCAACCTGCAGCAGGAACGCAGCAACGCCTGGGTGGCGCTGTACCGCGCCGCCGGCGGCGGCTGGACCGCCCCGGCAACGACGAACAACCAATAATGAACTCCAAGACCATGAATACATACGCGCTCAAACCACTGGCTTTGCTCCTGCTGGCCGCCTTCGCCCTGCACGCGCCGCTGTCCTTTGCGGCCGACGACAAGAAAGACGCCAAGGACGCGCCCAAAGCCGCCCTCACCGTCACCACCGCCAAGCCCTCCGCCGCGCGCCTGCCCATCACGCTGACGGCCAACGGCAACGTCACCGCCTGGCAGGAAGCGAGCATCGGCAGCGAATCGAACGGCCTGCGCCTGACCGACGTGAAGGTCAACGTCGGCGACGTGGTGCGCAAGGGCGATGTGCTGGCCACCTTCTCGGCCGACACGGTCAACGCCGACGTGGCCCAGGCGCGCGCCGCCGTGATGGAAGCGGAGGCCAACGCCGCCGAAGCTGCCGCCAACGCCGCGCGCGCCCGCTCGCTGGAAACCACCGGCGCGCTGAGCGCCCAGCAGATCAGCCAGTACATGACCGCCGAGCAAACCGGCAAGGCGCGCATCGCCTCGGCCAAGGCCGCGCTGGCGACCCAGGAACTGCGCCTGAAGTACACCAGGGTGGTGGCGCCGGACAGCGGCGTCATCTCGGCCCGCAGCGCCACCGTGGGATCGGTGGTGGCCGCCGGCACGGAGCTGTTCCGCATGATCCGCCAGGGCCGCCTCGAATGGCGCGCCGAAGTGACGGCGGCCGATCTGCCCAAGATCAAGGCCGGCGCCAGCGCCGTGGTGAAAGCGGCCAACGGCGCAGAGCTGGCCGGCAAGGTGCGCATGGTGGCCCCCACCATCGACCCGCAAAGCCGCTACGCCCTGGTGTACGTGGACCTGCCGGCGCCCAAGGGCGCCGAGGCGAACGCCTTCAAGGCCGGCATGTTCGCCAGCGGCCGCTTCGAGCTGGGCGCATCGGACGCCATGACCGTGCCGCAGCAGGCCGTGGCCGTGCGCGACGGCTTCAGCTACGTGTTCCGCCTGAACCCGGACAAGCGCGTGAGCCGCATCAAGGTGCAGACCGGGCGCCGCCTGTCCGACCGCATCGAGATCCTCGGCGGCATCGACTCGGGCGCCCAAGTGGTGGTGAGCGGCGCCGGCTTCCTCAATGACGGCGACCTGGTCAACAACGTGGCCGCCGCCGCTGCCCCCGCCCCCGCCGCCGTGCCCGCGCAGGCAGCCGCCAAAGCGGTCAAGGCCAAGTAAGGAGCCGCAGTGAATTTCTCATCCCTATCGATCAAGAATCCGATTCCGGCGATCATGCTGTTCGCCCTGCTGTCGCTGGCCGGGCTGCTGGCCTACCGCGCCAACCCGGTGCAGGACTTCCCCGACATCCAGCTGCCCATCGTCACCGTCAGCGCTTCGCTGCCGGGCGCCGCGCCGGCCCAGCTGGAAACCGAAGTGGCGCGCAAGATCGAAGACTCGGTCGCCACGCTGCAAGGCATCAAGAACATCTACACCAAGGTCCTGGACGGCAATGCCACCGTGACCGTCGAGTTCATCCTCGAGAAGAACATCTCGGACGCCGTCAATGAAGTGCGCGACGCGGTGGCGCAAGTGCGCGCCGACATGCCGGGCGAGCTGCGCGACCCCGTGGTCAGCAAGGTGACCACGGCCGGGCGCGCCGTGCTCACCTTCACCGCCGCCTCCAAGCCCGGCGCCGGCCGGCCGCTGGACGACCAGGAACTGAGCTGGTTCGTCGACAACGACGTGTCCAAGAAGCTGCTCAGCGTGCCGGGCGTGGGCGCCGTCAAGCGCATGGGCGGCGTGTCGCGCGAGATCCGCGTGGAGCTCGACGACAGCCGCATGGCCGCCCTCAAGGTGTCCGCGCTGGACGTGTCGCGCCAGCTGCGCCAGGTGCAGAAGGAAGCGCCGGGCGGACGCGGCGACGTCAGCGGCGCCGAGCAATCGGTGCGCACCATCGGCACCGTGCAGACCGCCGCCGCGCTGGGCGCGATGGACATCCCGCTGCCGGACGGGCGCCACATCCGCCTCGACCAGATCGCCACCGTCAGCGACACCGTGGCCGAGCCGCGCGCCGTGGCCGAGCAGGACGGCAAGCGCGTGGTCGCCTTCGAGATCCTGCGTACCAAGGGCGCCAGCGAAACCCAGGTCGCCGCCGACGCGCAAAAAGCGGTCGAGGAACTGCGCGCCAGCTACCCCAACATCGAACTGAAACTGTCGATCGACAACGCCTTCCCGGTCGAGGAAAACTTCGACGGCTCGATGGAACTGCTGTACGAAGGCGCGCTGCTGGCAGTGCTGGTGGTGTGGTGGTTCCTGCGCGACTGGCGCGCCACCCTGGTGGCCGCCGCCGCGCTGCCGCTGTCGGTGCTGCCGGCCTTCCTCGGCATGTACTGGTTCGGCTATACCCTCAACACCGTGACCCTGCTGTCGCTGGCCCTGGTGGTGGGCGTCCTGGTGGACGACGCCATCGTCGAAATCGAGAACATCTCGCGCCACCTGCGCATGGGCAAGACCCCGATGGAAGCGGCCATGGAAGCGGCCGACGAAATCGGCATGGCGGTGATCGCCACCACCTTCGCGCTGGTGGCCGTGTTCCTGCCCACCGCCTTCATGGGCGGCGTGCCCGGCCTGTTCTTCAAGCAGTTCGGCTGGACCGCCGTGCTGGCCGTGCTGGCCTCGCTGGTGGTGGCGCGCCTGCTCACGCCGATGATGGCCGCCTACCTGATGAAGCCCGTGCCGCACGAGGAAGAGGAAGACGGCTGGCTGATGACGCGCTACATCACGCTGATGCGCTGGTGCCTGCGCCACCGCCACATCACCGCTATCGCTTCCGGCATCTTCTTCGTCGGCTCCATCATGCTGGTGCCGCTGCTGCCGACCGGCTTCGTGCCGCCGGCCGACCGCGCGCAGACCAACGTCAACATCGAACTGCCGCCCGGTTCCACCCTGGCCGAAACGCGCGCCATCGCCGAGCAGACCCGGTTGGCCGTGATGGACGTGAAAGGCATCACCGGCGTGTTCAGCTCGATCGGCGGCGGCTCCAGCGGCGACGCTTTCGCCCCCGGCGCGGCGGCCGAAGCGCGGCGCGCCGTGCTGACGCTGACCACGGTGCACCGCACCGACCGCAAGGAGTCCCTGCCCGACCTGGAAACCCAGATCCGCGCCAAGCTCGACAACATTCCCGGCGCCCGCTTCAACGTCGGCCCGCCCGACACCGGCGTCAAGATGCAGCTGGTGCTGCGCAGCGAAGACCCGATCGCCCTGACCGAAGCGGCGCAAAAAGTGGAGCGCGAACTGCGCACCATGCAAGGCATCGGCAACGTCAGCTCCAGCGCCTCGCTGGTGCGGCCCGAGATCATCGTGCGGCCCGACTTCGCGCGCGCCGCCGACCAGGGCGTGACCGCCAACGCCATCGGCGAAACGGTGCGCGTGGCCACCGCCGGCGACTACGACTTCGACCTGACCAAGATGAACCTGCCCGAGCGCCAGGTGCCGATCCGCGTCAAGCTGCCCGACACCGTGCGCGCCGACCTGGACGCCATCGGCCGCCTCACCGTGCCGGGCAAGAACGGCCCCGTGCTGCTCGCCACCGTGGCCGACATCAGCATGGAATCCGGCCCGGCGCAGATCGACCGCCTGAACCGCAGCCGCAACGTCACGCTGGACGTGGAACTGGGCCGGCGCACGCTGGGCGAACTCAATGAAGAAGCGCGCGCGCTGCCGTCGATGAAGAACCTGCCGCCGTCGGTGAAGATCGCCGAACTGGGCGACGCGCAGGAGATGGCCGCGTTGTTCGCCAGCTTCGGCCTGGCCATGCTGATCGGCGTGATCTGCATCTACTGCGTGCTGGTGCTGCTGTTCAAGGACTTCATGCAGCCGGTGACGATCCTGGCCGCGCTGCCGCTGTCGATCGGCGGCGCCTTCGTGGCGCTGCTCATCACGCGCAACGCGCTGTCGATGCCGTCGATGATAGGCCTGATCATGCTGATGGGTATCGTCACCAAGAACTCCATCCTGCTGGTGGACTACGCCATCCTGGCGCGCCAGGCCGGCATGAACCGTTTCGACGCCCTGGTGGACGCCTGCCACAAGCGCAGCCGGCCCATCCTGATGACCACCATCGCCATGGGCGCCGGCATGATGCCGCTGGCGCTGGGCTGGGGCGCCGACCCGAGCTTCCGCTCGCCGATGGCCATTGCCGTGATCGGCGGCCTGATCACCTCCACGCTGCTGAGCCTGCTGGTGGTGCCGGCCGTCTTCACCTACATTGACGACCTGGAAGGACTGCTCAAGCGCCTGCGCGAGAAGCTGCGCCGCCACAAGCACGCGCCGGCGCCCGCCTCTGCGCCGGCCACCCCGAGTGAAATCGCCAAATAAGGAGAAAGCCGCATGGAAGTTCGCACGATCGACATCGCCCCCACCAGGGTCGCCTACCTGCGCTACACGGGCCCGTTCGGCCCGGGCATCGTCAGCTTCTGGCGCGACGTGTTCAACCCCTGGCGCGCCGCGCACGGGCTGATGGCGCGCACCACCTACGGCGTGGCGCAGGACGACCCCGGCACCACGCCGCCGGAGCGCTGCCGCTACGACGCCTGCGTCGAAGTGGACGCGGGCTACGTGGCCGAAGCGCCGGCCGCGCTGGCCGAGTTGCCCGGCGGCCGCTACGCCGCCGCGCGCTACCGCGGCAACGGCAGCGACATCGGCGCCGCATGGGGCGCGTTCTACGGCCAGGCCCTGCCGGCCAGCGGCCTGGAAGCCGCCCCCGGCCCCTGCTTCGAACGCTACCCCGCCAACTACACCGAAGACGCCGACGGCGTCTTCGAATGCGAGCTCTGCATTCCGATCAAGTAATTAGTTTCCTTACAGACAAATGGGGTCAGGGTTAATTAATTTTGCAACTAAAGTTGCAAAATTAATTAACCCT
>NZ_BAAKJE010000025.1:0-49043 GCF_059704565.1 Massilia sp. NBRC 108631 | reverse complement strand
ATCATCAAACGCCCACACTTATCGATTGTAAATTTTTAAAGAATTCTGCGTTGTTGCTGAAGCGTTTTGTTCAGCAGCAGAGAAGGAAGATTATGGGGCGTTTCGTTAAATCCGTCAACCCCTGTTTTCCTACCTCTCCCTACGCTACAAGCAGTGCTCAGCAGCGCGGGGACAGAACTATAACTGAACGGCCTTGCATCCGCAAGCCCCCGCCGTCCGGATACGACCCGCGCCCTTCCAGGCCTCGATTTTTGCAGACTGTCGCAATGCCGTGGCGCATCATGGCCACATTGCGTACAGTTGCACCATCCGAGAAATTGAAGGCATTACATGTTTCCCCAACCCAAAGTCCATGACACACTGAAGACTATCATTGCCTGGCTGCACAAAGGCTTCGACGCGACGGCAACCTGGGTTACCCAATTGTCTTGGTGGAAATTCTTCCTGTTTGCAGCGCTGGCCCTGATCGCCGGTTCCATTCTGCAGGACGAACTATTCTCCTCGCGGCCGGATGAGGAATATGTCACCAAGGAGCGCAAGCGCTCCCGCCCGGGTGGCGACACCAATATCCTGATCGACGACAGCGGCATCCACTTCAACCCGCGCGGCAGCAAGATCCGTAAGGAAGCTCCGCCGGCCGGCGGCGAAGACGGCAGCGAGCCGGCCGCCCCCGCCCTGCCCGAGCCGCCCGCACCTGCCGAAGCACCGGCCCCGGCTGCGCCGCCGGAGCCACCAGCCACCCCATCCAGCAAAGCCGAGACCGGCAGCAGAGCCGGCCGTGCCGCCCGCGCGCCTGCCGCGCCCGCTGCTCCGGCCTTGCCAGGCGAAGAAGTCCACATCGAACTGCCGCCACAAATCGGCGAAGAACTGTCCAACGCCATCGAAGAGGCAGTGGATGATGCCGCCGAGCAGAAGGTGTCGCGCTACCACAAGCAGGCATCGACCTGGTTCAAGAGCTTCGTCTCCCTGCTGGTGCTGGCCCTGTTCGCCACCAAGGCGCTCATGGGCGGAAAGAAGCGCGCCGAGGCCCAAACGCTGTCGGCCAACGCCGCCGCCGAGCGCGAATCCATGCAACGGCAGCTGAGCGAGGCGAAAATGCAGATGATGCAGGCGCAAGTGGAGCCGCACTTCCTGTTCAATACGCTGGCCTCGGTCGAACACCTGATCGAGACCGATCCGCCGCGCGCCTCGGCCATGCAGCGCAGCCTGATTAAATACCTGCGCGCCGTGCTGCCGCAAATGCGCGACAGCAACCTGATCACTAACCTGGGCCGCGAAGCCGACATGGTGGCCGCCTACCTGGCTTTGCTGAAAATGCGCATGGAAGAGCGCCTGACGATCGATTTCGACGTACCGGACGGCCTGCGCACCGCAGCCTTCCCGCCCATGATGCTGCAATCGATGGTGGAAAACGCCATCAAGCACGGCCTGGAAGGCAAGCCCGAAGGCGGCACCTTGCGGGTGCGCGCCGAGGTGGCGCACAACAAGCTGCGCGTAATCGTGGCCGACGACGGCCTGGGCTTCGGCGCCAAGCCCAGCGACGGCACCGGCCTGGGCCTGAGCAATATCCGCGAACGCCTGAAGCTGCTGCACGGCAGCCAGGGGGCGCTGAATATCGAGCCCAACCAGCCCAGCGGCGTCATCGCCACCATTGAAGTGCCCTATGCGCTGGCGGCCAAGTAATCGATTGCGCCAGCCGCCGATTCGTTGAATAATTAGCACTCACTTTTTAACACGCCTTCGACTATGCCAACTGCAATTCTTGCCGACGATGAAAGACTGATGCGCGACCAGCTGCGCTTGCGCCTGGGCCAGGTGTGGCCGGAGCTGGACATCATCGGCGAAGCGAAAAACGGCGAAGAAGCGATCGATCTGGTCGACCAGCTCAAGCCCGACTTCGCCTTCCTCGATATCCGCATGCCAGGCAAGAGCGGCATGGAAGCGGCCGCCGCCATCGGCAACAAGAGCAATGTGGTGTTTGTCACCGCCTACGATGTACACGCGGTGGAAGCGTTCGAGCGCGGCGCCGTGGACTATGTCCTCAAGCCGGCCGAGCCGGAACGCCTGCAAATCACGGTGGAGCGCCTGAAGCACCGCATGAGCGCGCCGGCCGGCAGTACGGGCGGCGCCGACGTGAATGCCAGCGTGACAGCCATGCTGTCCCAGCTGGCCGAAAAGATCGCCGCGCCGAAGAAGACCTATCTGCAATGGATCCAGGCCAGCATCGGCCAGGACCTGCGCATGATACCGGTCGAGGAAATCCTGTTCTTCCGCTCCGATGAAAAATACACCTGCGTGCAGACCGCCAAATATGAGGCGCTGATCCGCAAGCCGGTGCGCGACCTGGCCGATGAACTCGATCCGGACCTGTTCTGGCAGATCCACCGCGCCACGCTGGTCAATGTCAACGCCATCGAGGGTGTCACGCGCGACATCCGCGGCCGCCACCTGGTGCTGATCAAAGACCGCTCCGACAAACTGGAAGTCTCGCGCAGCTTCCTGCACCTGTTCAAGCAGATGTAATGCGTGCCGCCCTGCGCCAGATCAAAGTCCGGCGCGGCGGCTATCCTATTGTGTACCCTAAGGCCGACTCCCGGCCACAGGGACGTGCACATGGACAAGCTCGGTAAACTGGCGCGGCGGCGGCCGAAAACGGCAGGCGAGCGCTCACGGCGCAACGGCCAGGCGCCCGGCCGGCGCGCGACCGACCGCGCCATCTCCTATGAACAACTGCGCGACCTGTCCGCCGCCCTGCAAACCATACGCGAAGAAGAGCGCGCCCATATCGCGCGCGAACTGCACGACGACCTCGGCCAACTGCTGGCCACGCTGCGCGTCGACCTGAGCCTGCTGCAACAGCCCGCTGCCAGTCCGCAAGCCACGCGCCAGATGCGCTCAATGGACAAGCTGCTACAGCGCGCCATCACCTCGCTGCGCCGCATCGCCACCAATCTGCGCCCGCACGCGCTGGACGAAGGCGGCCTGTACTACGCGCTGCAAACGCTGCGCCAGGAATTCGCCCAGCGCCACGGCATCGCCTGCCAGCTCGACGCCCACGAACACGAACTGATACTCGACGACCGCTACAGCACCGCCGCCTTCCGCATCGTGCAGGAGTCGCTGACCAATATTGCGCGCCACGCGCACGCCAGCCGGGTCCACATTTCGGTGCGGCGCCGTGACGGCCGCCTGCACCTGCAGATAGAAGACAACGGGCGCGGCATCTCGCCGGACGACCTGAACAAGGCGCACTCCTTCGGCCTGCTCGGCATGCGCGAGCGCGTGTGGGCGCTGGATGGCGAGATCGATATCCAGGGCGGCGCGGCGGGCGGCGATGGCAACGGCGGCGGCACCCGCATCACGGTGGAACTGCCGCTGCCGCCCTGAACGCAGAAAGGCGCCCCGCAGGGCGCCTTTGCTCAAGCCAGGCTCAATCCGTACTAAAGCTTAGAACTTGTGCGAGATGCCAACCTGGTAGGAGGTCAGCGATTTCACTTTTTCGCGGCCGGCGTAAGCGTACAGGTCGGTGCGCTTGGACAGGTGGTAGTCGTAGCCGATACCCATTTCCTTGACCGTCTCTTCGCCGCTGATGGCCTTGCCCGACTTCACGTAGTCGCGTTCCTGCTTGCCGTACACAGCCTTGAAGTCGCCATTGCCGACGGTGTAGACGCCACCGATCAGGAAGCTGTCGTATTCGCCGTTGGCGGCGTTGGTGACGACCTGGTCGGTATCGCCCTTGGTGTAGCCGGCGGTCAGCTTGAAGGCGCCGAATTTGTAGGCGCCGCCGATGCTCCACAGGGTAGGTTTGACGGCCGAGACGGCGGTCTGCACCGCGCGCTGGTAGCCGGCGTGCAGGCTGATCGGGCCATTGTCATAGGTGACCAGGCCGCTGAAGCCGCTGTCGGCGTCCTTGATTTCGCTCAGCACGGCTTGCGCGCTGAACACCAGGCCGTTGTAGCTCGGGCTCTGGTAAGTGACAGCGTTCGACACGCGGGACGCGCCCACGCCGCCGCGCATCATCGGTTCGTTGACTTTACCGATCACGCCATCGGCGCCGAAGGGTTCGATGCGGCCGATGGCGCCGTCGATGATGTCCTTGGTACGTCCCATGTAGACGGTACCGAAGGCGCCCTTCAAGCCTACCCAGGCCTGGCGGTCGAACAGATTGCCCTTCTGGGCGCCGGTGTCGGCGAGGATCTCGTTTTCCAGGTTGAAGATGGCCGACAGGCCGCCGCCCAGATCTTCGGTGCCGCGGAAGCCGAGGCGCGACGCGTGGTTTTCACGTTCGATGACCGACTGGCCGGAAGTCTTTGCCAGGCCCAGATCGACAACACCGTAGACCGTGACATTCGATTGCGCTTGCGCTGCGGATACGAAGCCGCCGATGAGCAGTGCTGCCAGAGTAAGTTTTTTCACTTGTTGATCCATGTTGTTTGTTGAGGAAAGCGTCGCTTGCAAACTTGACGGGACGAATCTTGCCTAACAAATGCTTCAACAATATGACATCGACAAGCTGTTGCGTATCCGCAACAAACTTTGTTTTTCTCAAAAGAAAAATGGGGTCAGGGTTAATTACACGAACCGTATACGAACCGTGTAATTAACCCTGACCCCATTTGTCGGTACGGAAACGGGTTATTTCAGGCGGCAGGTGGCAAGCCAGTAGTGTTCCAGGCGCTCGACGCGCACTTCCTTGGCGGCGCCGGACAGGCGCTTGCGCAGCCAGCTGTCGGACGGGTAGCTCTGCGCGACTTCGTAGCGCTCGCCCTTGGTGTCGGTCAGGATGTGGAAGCTGTTGCCGTCCAGGTCGGTGCGCGCGATGGGCTCGCTGTACCCTTCGACATAGTTGTTGTCGAGCAGTACCAGCAGCACGTCCTTGCCCAGTTTCAGCCGCAGGTGGGCCAGGTATTTGTCCTGGCTCGAGCGCGGCACTTGCGACCACAGGCCGGCCGCAAAACAGGCCGTGTATTCGCCCGGGACGATGTCGGCCGGCAGGTTGAAGGCGTCGCCTTCGGTGAACTGGACGAAGTCCTCGTCCAGGCCGCGCTCGGCGGCGGCGGCCAGCATCTGCGGGCTGTTGTCGATGGCGCGCACCGACTCGGCCACGTCGGCGATGATTTCGGTCCAGTAGCCGCTGCCGCAGGCCAGTTCCAGCACCTTGTGGCCGTTCAGCAGTTCGGACAGCACCTCGTGCAGCTCTGCCAGGTCCTGTTCCACTTCGGGACGCTCGTATTGCAGGTCGTAGGTGGCGGCAACGGCCGCGTAGTATTCTTTTTGGGTCTTCATATAATTTACAACTCGTAGGTGTCTTTTTCACCGCTCATGGCCTGCTCGATCAACTTGCGGTTGAGCGTTGGGGCCAACAGTTCGATGAAGGTGTAGATGTAGCTGCGCAGGTAGGCGCCCTGCTTGACCGCCACCCGCGACACGTTCATGCCGAACAGGTGGCCGGCCGGCAGCGCGCGCAAGCTGCGGTCGCGCTCGGGATCGAAGGCCATGCCGGCAATCACGCCGATGCCCATGCCCAGCTCAACATAGGTTTTGATGACGTCCGCGTCGATGGCTTCCAGCAGCACGTCCGGCTTCAGGCCGCGCAGCGAGAACGCATGGTCGATCTTGCTGCGGCCGGCGAAGGCGCCATCATAGGTGATGAGCGGGAATGCAGCAATCTCCTCCAGCGTCAGCGTCTTCGATTTGAGCAGCGGGTGGTCGGGGGGCACCACCACCACGTGCTCCCATTGATAACAAGGCAAGGTGATCAAATTATCAACACCGGCGATGGATTCGGTGGCGATGGCCAGGTCGGCCTGGTCGCGCTGCACCATTTCGGCGATCTGGCGCGGATTGCCTTGCAATAAAGACAAGCGCACCTTGGGGAATTTCAGCATGAAGGCTTGCACCACCTTGGGCAGCGTGTAGCGCGCCTGGGTGTGGGTGGTGGCGATGGTGAAGCTGCCGCTGTCCTGCGCCGCGTACTCCTTGCCGATGCGCTTTAGGCTGTCGATCTCCTGCATGATCAGTTCCACCGAGGACAGCACCAGCCGTCCCGGCTCGGTCAGCCCGCGGATGCGCTTGCCGTGCCGCGTGAAAATATCCACGCCCAGTTCCTCTTCCAGCTCGATAATAGCCTTGGACACCCCCGGCTGGGACGTAAACAGGGCCTTGGCGGCGTCTGTCAGGTTGTAGTTCTGGCGTACTGCTTCACGGACAAAGCGCAGTTGATGAAGATTCATTGTTCTCTCGTTGGGGCTGCTCTAGCTCTATTTTACGCTCATGCTTATACCCAATACGTATATAAGCAAATAAAGACTAAGTCGTTTGGAATAAAGATGAAGTTTATTACCATTGTCGCCAGTTTGGGATACTTTGAAAGAGCCAGCCCCGCCGGCAAGCGATTTTTTTAGGAATGACATGTATCAATACGATCAATACGACCACCTCATCGTCCGCGAACGCATCGCGCAATACCGCGACCAGGTGCGCCGCCGCCTGGCCGATGAGCTGACGGAAGCCGAATTCCTGCCCCTGCGTTTGCAGAATGGACTGTACTATCAGCGCCATGCCTACATGCTGCGCATCGCGGTGCCGTACGGGCTGCTGGCCTCCAAGCAAATGCGCATGTTCGCCCACATCGCGCGCAAGTACGACCGCGGCTACGGCCACTTCACCACGCGCCAGAACATCCAGTTCAACTGGATCGAGCTGGAACAGACCCCGGACATCCTGACCGACCTGGCCTCGGTGGAGATGCACGCGATCCAGACTTCGGGCAACTGCATCCGCAACACCACCACCGACGAATTCGCCGGCGTGGCGGCCGACGAGATCATCGATCCGCGCCCGTACTGCGAGATCCTGCGCCAGTGGTCGACCTTCCACCCTGAATTCATCGCCCTGCCGCGCAAGTTCAAGGTCGCCGTCAACGGCGCCGTGCAGGACCGCGCGGCCATCGCCGTGCACGACATCGGCCTGACCGTGGTGTACAACGACGCCGGCGAAATCGGCTTCAAGGTGATGGTTGGCGGCGGCATGGGCCGCACCCCCATCCTGGGCACGGTGATCCGCGAGTTCCTGCCGCGCGAACACCTGCTGACCTACATCGAAGCGGTGATGCGCGTGTACAACCAGTACGGCCGCCGCGACAACAAGTACAAGGCCCGCATCAAGATCCTGTTGAAGGCCATCGGCGCGGAGGAATTCACGCGCCAGGTCGAAGCGGAATGGGCTGACCTGAAGGGCAATGCCGAAACGCTGACACAGGAAGAGATCGACCGCGTGGTGGCCTACTTCGAGCCGCATCCGTACAAGGCGCTGGAAGCGATCGACCCGCTGGCCGCGCACGCCGACAACAAAGCCTTCGCCAACTGGCTCAAGCGCAACGTCAAGGCGCACAAGCAGCCCGGCTACGCGGCCGTGGTGCTGTCGCTGAAGAAGACCGGCGTGCCGCCGGGCGACGCCACCGCCGAGCAGATGGACTTCATGGCCGACTTGTCGGACCGCTACAGCTTCGGCGAACTGCGCGTGACGCACGAGCAGAACATCGTGCTGGCGGACGTGGAGCAAAGCCAGCTGTTCACCCTGTGGCAGGAAGTGAAGGCGCATGGCCTGGCCACGCCGAACATCGGCCTGCTGACCGACATGATCTGCTGCCCGGGCGGCGACTTCTGCTCGCTGGCCAACGCCAAGTCGCTGCCGATCGCCGCCGCCATCGCGGAGCGCTTCGACAACCTGGACTTCCAGCACGACATCGGCGAGATCGAACTGAACATCTCGGGCTGCATCAACGCCTGCGGCCACCACCACGTGGGCAACATCGGCGTGCTGGGCGTGGACAAGGACGGCAGCGAGTGGTACCAGGTGTCGATCGGCGGCGCGCAGGGCAACGATTCGGCCATCGGCAAGATTATCGGCCCGTCGTTCTCGGCGCTGCAGATGCCGGAAGTGATCGGCCGCCTGCTGCAGGTGTACGTCCGCGAGCGCTACGAAGCGGAACGCTTTGTCGATACCGTGCAGCGCCTGGGCGTCGCGCCGTTCAAGGAATTTGTATACGCCACGCCGATTGCCGACGTGGGCCGCCTGGTTGGAGAAGATGAATATGTCTGAGCAAAAACTGATTATCAAGGGCCGTGAAATCGTCGGCGACGACTGGACCGTGCTGCGCGCCGCCGAAGGCGAAGACGCGGCCGCACTGGCCGTCCCGGCCGGCAAGGTCATCGTGCCGCTGGCGACCTGGCAGGCGCAGGCTGCAGCCCTGGCGCCGCGCCGCGCCGCCGCGGAAATCGGCGTGTGGTTCGGCCCGGACGAGCGTCCTGAAACGCTGAAGGGCGAGCTGGATGCCTTCGCCGTGGTGGCGGTGGACTTCCCGAAATTCACCGACGGGCGCGGCTACTCCATCGCCTACAACCTGCGCACCCGCCTGGCCTACGCCGGCGAACTGCGCGCCATCGGCGACGTGCTGCGCGACCAGCTGTTCTCGATGCAGCGCGTGGGCTTCAACGCCTATGACGTGCGCGCCGACCGCAGCATCGAGGACGCGCTGAAAGGCTTGTCCGACTTCTCGGAGACCTACCAGGCTTCCGTGGACCAGAAAGTGCCGCTGTTCCGCCGCCATGCCCGCGCCACGCCCGCCGCCAACGTTGCCAGCAGCGGCGACGCCGGCTACGGCATCTGAAGCGCGGAGCCAGCCATGAGCGAGCTGAATACCCTGACCCAGTCCACGCAGCAAACCCTGGAGCGCATCGTCCGTGATTTCACGCCGGCGGTGTTCGCCTCCAGCCTTGCCGCCGAAGACATGGTGCTGACCGATCTGATTTTGAAGGCCAAACTGCCGATCACCATCTTCTCGCTGGAGACCGGCCGCTTGCATGCTGAAACGCTGGCCATGCTGGACAAGGTGAAGGAGACCTACGGCTACCAGATCACGCTGTACCGCCCGCAGCCGGAAGCGGTGGAAGCCTATGTGGCGCAGAACGGGCTGAACGCCTTCTACGACAGCGTGGACATGCGCAAGGAATGCTGCCGCATCCGCAAGGTGGAGCCGCTGGGCCGCGCCCTGGCCGGCAACCAGGCCTGGATCACCGGCCAGCGCCGCGCGCAGTCGGCCACCCGCACCTCGCTTATGATAGAGGAAGACGATCCGGCGCACCTGATGACCAAGTTCAATCCGCTGGCCGACTGGTCGGAGGAAGACGTGTGGAACTACCTGCGCGAAAACAAGGTGCCTTACAATGCACTGCATGACAAGGGCTACCCGTCGATCGGCTGCGAACCCTGCACCCGGGCCATCGAGCCGGGCGAGGATGTGCGCGCCGGCCGCTGGTGGTGGGAAAACCCGGAGTCGAAGGAATGCGGCCTGCACGTGGTAGACGGCAAGCTGATACGCATCAAATCCGTGGCGGCGTAATGACGCGCCGGCCACCAACACAAGAATAGGCAAGCACCATGAACACTGTAGTTGACCGTTACGCCTCCACCATAGGCTTGAGCGACGTAAACGCCCGCCACCTGGACGCGCTGGAATCGGAAGCCATCCACATCCTGCGCGAAGTGGCCGCCGAATGCAGCAACCCCGCCCTGCTCTTCTCGGGCGGCAAGGACTCCGTGGTGCTGCTGCGCCTGGCCGAGAAGGCGTTCCGCCCCGGGAAGTTCCCCTTCCCGCTGGTGCACATCGACACCGGCCACAACTTCGAGGAAGTGATCACCTTCCGCGACCAGCGCGTGGCCGAACTGGGCGAGCGCCTGATCGTCGGCTCGGTGGAGGACTCGATCAAGAAAGGCACCGTGCGCCTGCGTAATCCGCAGACCGATTCGCGCAACGCCGCACAGGCGGTGACGCTGCTGGAAACCATCGCCGAACACAAGTTCGACGCCTGCATCGGCGGCGCCCGCCGCGACGAAGAGAAGGCCCGCGCGAAAGAGCGCATCTTCTCCTTCCGCGACGAATTCGGCCAGTGGGACCCGAAAGCCCAGCGCCCGGAACTGTGGGACCTGTATAACACCCGCGTGCACCCAGGCGAAAACATGCGCGTGTTCCCGATCTCTAACTGGACCGAGCTGGATGTGTGGCAGTACATCGCCCGCGAAAAACTGGCGCTGCCGCCGATCTACTTCGCGCACCAACGCCAGGTGATCCCGCGCAACGGCCTGCTGGTGCCGCTGACCGACCTGACCCCGGCGCGCGACGGCGAAGCGGTGGAAACGCAAGTGGTGCGCTTCCGCACCGTGGGCGACATCTCCTGCACCTGCCCGGTGTCGTCGGACGCGGAAACGGTGGAGGCGATCATCGCCGAAACCGCCGTCACCCAGATTACTGAACGGGGCGCGACCCGGATGGACGACCAGACCTCCGAAGCCTCCATGGAAAAACGCAAGAAAGCAGGTTACTTCTGATGAACGCTCGCATTGAAAATACTGAAAACCAGGCAGGCCTGCTGCGCTTCATCACCGCCGGTTCCGTCGATGACGGCAAGAGCACGCTGATCGGCCGCCTGCTGTTCGACAGCAAGGGCATTTTCGCCGACCAGCTGGCCGCCGTGTCGCGCGCCAAGAACAAGCGCACCGTGGGCGACACCATCGACCTGTCGCTGCTGACCGACGGCCTGGAAGCGGAACGCGAACAGGGCATCACCATCGACGTGGCCTACCGCTATTTCGCCACGCCCAAGCGCAAGTTCATCATCGCCGACACGCCGGGCCACGAGCAGTACACCCGTAACATGGTCACCGGCGCTTCCACCGCCGACGCCGTGATCATCCTGATCGACGTGTCGAAAGTGAAGCTGCGCGAAGACGGCGGCGTGGACTTGCTGATCCAGACCAAGCGCCACTCCACCATCGCCCACCTGCTGCAAATCGAGCACGTGGTGGTGGCCGTCAACAAGATGGACCTGGTGAACTACGACCAGGCGATCTACGACCGTATCGTCAAGGCATACCAGGAATTCGCGCAGTCGCTGGGCCTGAAGGACATCACGCCTATCCCGCTGTCGGCCCTGAGCGGCGACAACGTGGTGGACGCCGGCGAGAACATGCCGTGGTATAAGGGCCCGACCTTGATCGAGCTGCTGGAATCGCTGTCCGTGTACGACGAGTCGCACAATGCGCCTTTCCGCTTTCCGGTGCAGCTGGTGGCGCGCCACAACGGCCACGAGGCAAACGACTTCCGCGGCTACATGGGCCGCATCGAAGCCGGCAACGTGAAGGTGGGCGACAAGCTGGTGGTGCAGCCTTCGGGCCAGGCCGCCACCGTCAAGGACATCCTGACGCTGGAAGGCTCGCACCAGTCGGCATCGGCCGGCCAGTCGGTCACCCTGCTGCTCAACGAGTACCTGGACATCTCGCGCGGCGACCTGCTGGCCAGCAGCGAGCAGCCGGCCACCCTGCTGAAGAACCTGAACGCGGATGTGTGCTGGCTGTCGGAAGACGCGCTGGACCTGCGCCGCAAGTACTGGATCAAGCACGGCACCAAGCAAACCGCCGCCAAGATCACCAGTATCGCGTCGCTGCTCGACATCAACACCCAGGAACGCCGCAGCGCCGACGCGCTGAAGCTGAACGACGTGGCGCGCATTGCGCTGACCGTGCAGCAGCCGCTGGCCGCCGACGACTATACCGACAGCCGCGCGACGGGCGCCTTCATCCTGATCGATGAAGTCACCCACCAGACCGTGGCCGCAGGCATGATCCGCCTGGCTTGACCATGTCCGTGCCTGTGTTCGGGAAGGTTTTCCTCATCGGCGCCGGTCCCGGTGCGCAGGATCTGATCACCATGCGCGGCGCGCGCCTGCTGGCGCAAGCCGACGTGGTGCTGCACGACGCGCTGGTGACCGAAGAGATGCTGGAGCTGTGCCCGCAGGCCGAGAAAATCTCGGTCGGCAAGCGCTCGGGCCAGCGCTCCACCGCGCAGCATGCCATCAACGCGCAACTGGTCGAGCAGGCCGGCCGGCACAAGCTGGTGGTGCGCCTGAAAGGCGGCGACCCGATGCTGTTCGGCCGCGCCGACGAGGAGTTGCGGGCGCTGGAGGAAGCCGGCATCGAGGTCGAAGTCGTCCCCGGCATCACCACCGCCGTGGCGGCGGCGGCGGCCGCCAGGCAGCCGCTCACCAAGCGCGGCGTGGCGCGCAGCGTGGCCTTCTTCACCTCCAGCACCGCGCCCGAGCACCCGGCCGACGTCGACATGCCGGACAGCGACACGCTGGTACAGTACATGGGCGGACGCGAAGCCATCATCACTGCGCAGCGCCTGCTGGACCAGGGCCGGCTGGGCGCGACGCCGGTGGTGGTGATCGAAAACGTCAGCCGTCCCGACCAGCGCATCCTGCGCCTGACGCTGGACACGCTGGCGCACGGCCTGGAGCCGTCGCACGGTCCGGTGCTGGTGATGCTCGGCCACGCCATGGCGCGCCGCCCGCACCAGGCCGCCGACTGACATTCCCGGCGCCGCCGGTTGCCATTTCAACAATCCCCGCCGTAGAATAGCTGCTTCGACTCACCGGAGCACTATTCATGCGCAATCTCGTCCCCGTCCTGCTGGCCTTTGCCGTCAGCGCCGCTTATGGCCAAGCGCCGGCCCGGCCCGCCGCCGCCAACGAGGCGCCGCTGGCCGCGCTGCCCTACACGCCCGGCCTGGACGTTACCGCCATGGACAAGAGCGCCGATCCCTGCGAGGACTTCTACCAGTACAGCTGCGGCGGCTGGATCAAGAACAACCCGATCCCGGCCGACCAGAGCGCCTGGAGCGTCTACGGCAAGGCCGCGCAGGACAACCAGCGCTTCCTGTGGGGCATCCTGTCCGCCCTGGCCGCGCAGCAGAGCGGCCGCAACCCGGCCCAGCAGAAGATCGGCGACTACTTCGCCGCCTGCATGGACGAGCAGACCGTCAACCAGCGCGGCGCGGCGCCGCTGCAGGAATACCTGGCGCTGATCGGCGGCATGGCAGGCAAACAGGATTTGCCGGGCGTGCTGGCCCGGCTGCACACCGACGTGGCCAACAGCATGCTGTTCGCTTTCTCGTCCAACCAGGACCTGGGCGACTCGGCCCAGGTGATCGCCTTCGCCGGCAACGCCGACGCCGGGCTGCCCGACCGCGACTACTACCTCAAGACCGACGCCAAGTCGAAAACCATCCGTGTCCAATACGTGGACCACATTGCCCGCTCGCTGGAACTGGCGGGCGATACGCCGGCCGAAGCCAGGCGCGCCGCGAGGGCAATCCTGCGCTTTGAAACCGCGCTGGCGAAAGCCTCGCTGTCGCGCGTGGAGCAGCGCGACCCCTACAAGATGTTCCACAAGACCGACCTGAAAGGCCTGCAGGCGATGACGCCCGCCTTCAACTGGAAGGACTACCTGCAGGCCGCCGGCGTGGCAGGCGTGAAGCGCTTCAACGCCAACGAACCGGCCTATCTGCGCGCGCTGAACCAGGGCCTGCAGCAACTGAGCCTGGCCGACATCAAGACCTATCTGCGCTGGCACACCACGCGCGCCATGTCGCCGTTCCTGTCGCAGGCCTTCGTGGACGAGAACTTCGCCTTCTACCACAAGACCCTGCTCGGCACGCCGGAGCAGAAGCCGCGCTGGAAACGCTGCGTGCAGCTGGTCGACCTGCAACTGGGCGAAGCGCTGGGCCAGGAGTTCGTCAGCCGCGCCTTCAGCCCGGAACTGAAGGAAAAGACGCTGCACATGACGCGCCAGATCGAGGCCGCCATGGAGCAGGACATCAACTCGCTGACGTGGATGAGCGAGCCGACCAAGGCCAAGGCGCGCGAGAAGCTGCACGCGGTGGCCAACAAGGTGGGCTACCCGGACAGCTGGCGCGACTACAGCGCCTACGGCGTCAAGCGCGACGACTTCGCCGGCAACGTGGTGCGCGGCACCGCCTTCGAAGTGCGGCGCCAGCTGGACAAGATCGGCAGGCCGCTGGACCGTTCCGAGTGGGGCATGACGCCGCCCACCGTGAACGCCTACTACAACCCGCAGATGAACGACATCAACTTCCCTGCGGGCGTGCTGCAGCCGCCGCTGTTCGACGGCAACATGGACGACGCGCCGAACTACGGCAACACCGGCGGCACCATCGGCCATGAGCTGATTCACGGCTTCGACGACGAAGGCCGCCAGTTCGACGCCAAGGGCAACCTGAAGGACTGGTGGGCCAGGCAGGATGCCAAGGCATTCAAGCAGCGCGCGCAGTGCATCGTGGACCAGTACGCGCAGTACACCGTGGTGGACGACATCAAGATCAACAGCAAACTGACGCTGGGCGAGGACGCGGCCGACCTGGGCGGCCTGATACTGGCCTGGATGGCGTGGAAGACCGAAATCGCCGACAAGGTGCTGGAGAATCGCGAGGGATTGACGCCGGAGCAGCGCTTCTTCGTCGGTACCGCGCAGTGGACCTGCCAGAGCGAGCGGCCGGAAAGCCTGCGCCTGCACGCCATGACCGACCCGCACTCGCCAGGCAAGTACCGCATCAACGGCGTGGTGGTGAATATGCCGGAATTCGCCAAGGCCTTCGCCTGCAAGCCCGGCCAGGCCATGGTCAAGCCGAAGCAGAAGATTTGCCGGGTGTGGTAGGGGCCTGCGTGGGCGCTGCGGCGGCGCCTGTTAAAATGTCGCCTTCGATTTTCAAGGAGGTGACATGCAGCAGCCGAATGAAGTATTTGAACGCGCCCGCGAAGCCCGTCTGGCCGGCCGCTACCAGGACGCGCTGAAGGACCACCTCTGGCTGCATGAGCATGCGCTGGAGGTGTCGCCCGAATGGCGCGGCGTGCGCCTGTCGTTCGCCCTGCGCGACTGGATCTATCTGGCCGACGCCTTCCCGCCCGCCCGCGCCGCGCTGCAGAGCATCCGCGACCGCGAATCGTCGCGCATGCTGCTGGGCGCGGCCACCGTGGAGCGGTTCCGCGAAGTGGCCGCCATCAATGAAGCGCTGCGCGAAGTGGGCGCCACCCACGCGCTGTTCCTGAAGCTCGACGAGATCGACTCCGCGCTGGCCGAGCAGTGCGCCGAGCTGGCCATGACGGCGCTGGTGAAATGCGAAGACTTCCAGCTGGCGCGCCGTTTCCTGCCCTCGCCTTCCGGCCGCATCCAGGCCCTGGCCGCGCGCCTGAACGACGGCGCCGACGCGCTGGCCAGCCAGCCCGCCTCGGCCGCGCCGACGCTGCTGGCCTATGTGCTCAACTATGCCAAGGAAGTGCGCTTGGTGCTGGCCGTGCTGAACGGCCTGGAGGAAAAGGGCGAAGCGGACAACATGCAGAAACTGGCGCTGGACGAGGTCCGTTCGGATGGCCTGCGCGCCATCATCCAGCGCGAACTGGAACAGCCCGGCTCCACGCTGGCCGCCATGGCGGCCCAGTCCGAAGCGGACGGCGAAGCGTAAGGCCCAGCGGCCCGCTCAGGCGCCAGCGCCGCCGGCCGCCCCCTGCAGCGTGCCGACGCAATAGTCCGCGATAGCACTCAGCACGGCCGGGTTTTCGCCCGCCGCTTCGGCCACGCTGAAGCGCATGGCCGGATAGGCTGCGCGCAACTCATCCAGCATCAGCGGCAAGTCGCGCAGCACGTGGCCGCCCTGCCCCAGGAAGATCGGCACCACCGCCACTTCCGCCACGCCGGCGGCCGCCAGTTCGGCAACCCGCTCCGGCAGGCGCGGCGACATCAACTCCAGGAACGCGAGCGACACGTCCACATCGGGCAGCCGCGCCTGCGTGATGGCGCTCAGGCGTTCGAAGGGCGCGGCCCAGCTGGCGGCGCGCGCCCCGTGCGCGAACAGGATCAGTGCTTTTTTGCTTGTCATGGCTTCAGTCGTCATCAGTGTCTCTCCACCCACCACAATGCGCCGATGGCCAGCATCAGATAAATCACGCTGGGCGCCGCAGCGGTGAGGAATGGCGGCCAGGTACTGAGCATGCCCACGTGCGAGAACAGGGTGTTCACCAGCAGGAAGCTCACCCCTATCATGATGCCAACGAACACTTTCAGGCTAACGCCGCCGCTGCGCGCGTGCAGATAGGCGAACGGCAGCGCCAGCGCCATCAGCACGAAGATGGCCAGCGGATCGAACAGCTTCTTCCAGAACGCCACCTTGAATACCTTGGTCTCCTGCTTGTTCTCCTGCAGGTGGCGGGTGTAGACCGCCAGCTCGTTGGCCGACATGCGCTCCGGATCACGGCGCGATACCGACAGGATCTTGGGCGTGATCTCCGACACCAGGTCGCGCGAGGCCAGCTTCACCACCTCGACCAGGCTGGTTTCCTGCGCGAAGTGGTTCTGCGCGGTGGCGGTGGCGCCCGCCACCAGCAGCGCCGGATTGCTGAAGCGGCTCTCGGTCACTTCCTCCAGCCGCCACACGCTCTTGCCCTGGAAGGTGGCGCGCTTGGCCTGGATCAGCGCGCGCAGGCGGAAGCTGTTGTCGAACTCGTAGAGCTTGACGTCGAGCAGCTGGCCGTCCGGGCGCACTTCGCGCACATTGAAGAAGCGCGAACCGAGCACGGTGCCGGTCAGTCCTTCGCTCTTGATGATGTCCTTGGTCCACAGGCCGGAGCGGAACTCGGCCGAGATGGCGGCGCCCTGCGCCGTCAGGCGCACCTTTTCGGCCAGCGGCGAGGTGCGCGGCACGATCAGTTCGCCGAACACGAAGGCGATCGCCACGATCACCACGCCGATCTTGAACAGCATGCCGATCGCCATGCGGGTCGACATGCTGGCCGCGCGCATGATGGTGAATTCGGACGACGAAGCCAGCTGCGCCATGGTGTAGATGGTGCCGATCAGCGTGGCCACCGGCAGCACGCGGTAAATCTGCTCGGGCACCATCATGGCCACATACAGCACCGCGTGCTGCAGCGTGTAGCCGTGCTTGCCCACCGACGGCAATTCGCCGGTCAGGTCCATGAAGGCCATCAGGCCCAGCAGCGCCAGCAGCACGAAGGACACCGCCTGCGCAATCGAGGTGGCGAAATAGCGTTGCAGGATACTCATTACTTCACTTCCTTGGGCACTGGCGAGGACACCTGCTTGCCGCGCTTGAACGCAGCCCACAGCACGCGCGGATGATAGCGGTGATTCACATTCAGGCGCCACACGAACAGCAGCGCCACCACGGTAGCCAGTGCCAGGTGCAGCGGCCACCAGGACAAGGCAAAACTCACGCGGCCCTCGCGCACGCTGGCCTCCAACACTTTGACCAGGTTGTTATAGCTGAAGAAGATCAGCAAGGCCACGATCAGGTTGGACGAGCTGCCCGCGCGCGGGTTGACGAAACCGAGCGGGATGGCCAGCAGCGGCAGCAGCAAGCAGGTGATCGGCAGCGCAATGCGCCACAGGATTTCGCCCTGGATGGCGGGCCCGCTGCCCTTGAACAGCTCCGCGCTCGGCATCGCGTCCACGCCTTGCGCAGCACCCAGCTCCTGCGACTTGCTGGCCACGCGCATGCTGTAGCGCTCGAACTCCATGGTCTGCACGTCGGCGCTGCCGGGCGCGCCCAGATAGCGGCGGCCGTTCTTCAGCACCAGGTAGCGGTCGCCCTCGGGCGTGGTGGTGATCACGCCTTCTTTGGCCACCACGGTGGCGGTGCCTTTCGCGTCCACCGTATTGACGAACACGTTGTGCACCACGGCGCTCTGGCCGGACACGCCTTCGACAAAGAAAATCCGGTTGGCCGACGCCGACTCGCGGAACTGGCCCGGCGACACCTGCTGCAGGTCTTCGCGCTTCTGGAAGCGCTGCGTGTACTCGCTGCTCTTCTGCTTGGCCCACGGCGTGGCGTAGAAGCTGAGCACCCCGGTCACCAGCACGATGGGCAGGATGAAGGTCAGCACCGGGCGGATCCAGCGCGCCAGGCTCAGGCCGGAAGCGAACCACACCACCATCTCGGAATCGCGGTAACTGCGGGTGACCACCATCAGCACTGAAATAAAGCTGGTGAGGATCAGGACAGTTGGCAGATAATTCAGGGCCGCGAACGCTATCAGCGCGACCACGTCGCTCGATGCGACCCTGCCGCCGGCGGCTCTGCCGAGGATGTTGATCAGGGCCCAGGTGACGATTAGGGAGAACAGCACCGTGAAGGTTGCCCCGGCAGCACTGGCCAACTCGCGTTGAAGGGCACGTTGAAAAATCATTCGAAGTTTATAATTCGGTCGTCAAGTTAAGTAAGAACCAAGCCTACACGGAGAAATCTAATGGACTTTAGCATAAAAGCATTCGACGCAAAAAACACCATTGCGTCCGCCAAGACCGGCTGCATCGCCGTCGCGGTATTCGAAAACAAGAAGCTTTCGCAAGCGGCCAAGGCCCTCGACAGTGCGGGTGAAATCACGGCTGCGCTGAAGTCCGGCGACATTACCGGCAAGCCGGGTACGGCCCTGCTGCTGCGCGGCCTGAAAGGCGCCGCCGCCGAGCGCGTGCTGCTGATCGGCCTGGGCGCCGACGAAGCCGTCGGCGAGAAAAGCTTCGCCTCCGGCGTACAGGCTGCGGTCAAGGCGTTTTCCTCCCTGGGCGCGGCGGACGCCATTATCGCACTACCGCTGGAAGAAGTGAAAGAGCGCGACGCGGCGTGGGCCATCCGCACCGTGGTGCAGGCCGGCCGCGAGAGCATCTACCGCACCGACAGCCAGAAGAGCAAGAAAGACCCGGCCCCGGCCGGCGTGAAGAAGGTGGCGCTGGCCGTGGCCAACACCGCCGCCAACAAGCTGGCGCTGGCGCAAGCGATCGCGATCGCCAACGGCATGGAGCTGACCAAGGACCTGGGCAACCTGTCGGCCAACGTCTGCACCCCGACCTACCTGGCCAACACCGCCAAGAAACTGGCCAAGGACCATGGCTTCGACGTCGAGATCCTGGACCGCAAGCAGCTCGAAGCACTGAAGATGGGCAGCTTCCTGTCCGTCACCAACGGCAGCGAGCAGCCGCCCAAGTTCATCGTCCTCAAGCACAAGGGCGGCAAGGCCAAGGACGCGCCTGTGGTGCTGGTCGGTAAAGGCATCACCTTCGACACCGGCGGCATTTCGATCAAGGCCGGTCCCGGCATGGACGAGATGAAGTACGACATGTGCGGCGCCGCCTCGGTACTGGGCACCTTCCGCGCCATCGGCGAGATGGGCCTGAAATCGAACGTGGTGGGCATTATCGCCGCCTGCGAGAACATGCCTTCCGGCCGCGCCACCAAGCCGGGTGACATTGTCAGCTCCATGAACGGCCTGACCATCGAAATCCTGAACACCGACGCCGAAGGCCGCCTGGTGCTGTGCGACGCGCTGACCTACGCCGAACGCTTCAACCCGGCCGCGGTGATCGACATCGCCACCCTGACCGGCGCCTGCATCGTGGCCCTGGGCCACCACAACAGCGGCCTGTTCACGCGCGACGACGACGCCCACAACGCGCTGGCGGCCGAGCTGATGGCTGCCGGCAAGGCCAGCGGCGACACCGCATGGCGCCTGCCGATCGGCGAGCAGTACAACGAACAGCTGAAGTCCAACTTCGCCGACCTGGCCAATATCGGCACCCCGGGCGGCGCCTCGTGCACCGCAGCGGCCTTCCTGGAAAACTTCACCCGCAAGTACAACTGGGCCCACCTGGACATCGCCGGCACCGCCTGGAAGTCGGGCGGCGCCAAGGGCGCCACCGGCCGTCCGGTGCCGCTGCTGGCGAACTTCCTGATTAACCGCGCATAAAAAACAAACGGGCCGCAAGGCCCGTTTCTTATTCAGTACACCGCGCGTCCCGCATCCGGCCCATTCTGGCCGGGCGCCGGCTGGAAGCGCTTCATCTCCACCGTCAGCACATCCGGGTAATCGAAGCCCTGCCCCGTGTTGCGGTCGACCAGCACGCCGATACCGGCCGTCAGGACCACATTGCCCCACAGCGTACTGTTCTGTTTGGAATTGATTTTCTCGTCGGCCCAGGCCGCGTTGTCCAGGCGACAGTCCACGCGCAGCTGGCCCTTGCTCTTGCGGATGGCAAGCCGCGCCGGGGTGGTGACGAACCATTTGCCGGCGTCGTTCTGCAGGATGCAGCCGGCGCCGGCCACCTCGCGGTGGTCGAGCACGGTCTGCACCAGCACGCGCTGGCTGGGCGCTTCGGTCAGGGTGCCGCAGCCTGCCAGCATGGCCATGGCGGCTGAGCCGGCAAGAACGGCAACGACCGCTATCCGTGACATGTCAGTCCGCATGTCGCTCCTTTAGGCAAGGCGGCAGAGCCCCGAGGCAGCACCTGGCGGCGCTGCCCGTCCGTGGCCCGCCGCCGGCGTATCAGCGCTCGATAGCCTTGCTGTCCACTGCGCGCTCCATGGCTTTCGGCTTGGACGGCTGCTTCAGGCTTTGGATCACCTGGAGAATGTCTTCCATGCCCGACTCGCCATTCAGCCGCGAAAACGCGTCCAGTACTTCATTCAGCACCTGGTTGCGAACCACCGCTTCGTCCTGCCCCAAGGCCGGAACACGCTGCAAGCCCGGTCCACGCGCAGCAGCGGCTTTCTCGGCGGCAGCTGCTTCCTTCTGCGCTGCCGTCTTTCGCCCCGCCGGCGTTTTGCCGTGCTCCAGCGCCGCCTGCCAGATCACCCAGCGGCGTTGCGTTTCGAATACCAGGTACTCTTCTGGTTTGTCCTCGCGGCGGCGCACGATGTGGCCATCGCGCTGCGCCCATGCTTCAAATGCAGATCGCATTTCAGTCCTTTACAAATGCTTCGCGCATATCTCACTGTTTAAACAACAACTATTTCCCAATAGTACCATTTCTTGACGCGTTCCAACACGATTCTAACTTTTTTTGCATCAAAAGTGTTGCTTCATGGAAAATTCAGTGTCATCCCGAGTTCTTTAAGTATATTTCTGTTTTCGGCTGCCGTTTATGGAATATTAGTACCAATTTGATAACAATGAAGCACTATCGGCAATTATTTTTCATATTGTTACATTTTGCAAACAGCTTGCTGATCAATAGTTCGATTCCACTGGCTTTTTTTGCCAGCGCGTAGTTTGCCGCGTTGGGAAATTTCCGCCAACACAATAGGACTGCCTGGATGAAAAAGAAAAAGCCCGCGCAAGCGGGCTGGGTGGGTTTCCTTGCTGTTTCGTTCATTACTGGCGGAAAATCTCCACCCGGCGGCCTCGAGCAGCGCCAATACCGGCCCCACCACCAGCGCATGATAGTGGCCGGACTGCTTGTGCGCCTCCAGCGCCGCCTCGTCGCGGTAGCGCTCGATCAGCAGCAGGGAGCCGGGCGCCTCCACACCCCGGTACACTTCGTAGCCCAGGCAACCCGGCTCAGCTGGGTGGCGTATCCATCCACCCAGCGCTCGCTGACGGCGCGCGCCGGCGGACAGGAAGTGCAGATCCCCGTGCGCGGCGACGTGGTGACCGACAGCGCGGCGGCCCGGCTGGCCTTCGTGCTGGCCGGCGAAGGCGTGGCACGCCTGCCAGCCTACGACGCGGCCGCGCTGATCGCCTCGGGCGACCTGATCCACCTGCTGCCGGAAATGCAAACCGCCCCGCTGGAGATCTACCTGGTGCACTCGCAGCGCATCGGTCCCAGCGCGCAGCTGCTGCGCGAATTCCTGCTCGGCGCATTCGGTTAGAATGCCGGATCTGATTTACGTGAAAAGACACTACACATGAAACTCGCCACCTGGAACGTCAACTCGCTCAACGTCCGCCTGCCCCACGTCCTGAAATGGCTGGATGAGAACCCGGTCGACGTGCTGTGCATCCAAGAGACCAAGCTGACGGACGACAAATTCCCGACGGCGGCAATCGAGGCGGCTGGCTACCACGTGATCTTCAGCGGCCAGAAGACCTACAACGGCGTGGCCATCCTGTCCAAGCTGCCGATGACGGACGTGGTGCGCAACAACCCGCACTACGAGGACGCGCAGCAGCGCATCCTGGCCGCCACCATCGACGGCGTGCGCGTGGTGTGCGCCTACGTGCCGAACGGCCAGGCCGTGGGCACCGACAAGTACGAGTACAAACTGGGCTGGCTGGCCTCCTTCCGCCACTGGCTGGAACTGGAAGCGGCGCTCCATCCGAACCTGGCGGTGCTGGGCGACTACAATATCGCCCCCGACGACCGCGACGTGCACGACCCGGTGCTGTGGGCCGGCCAGGTGCTGTGCTCGGAGCCGGAGCGCGCCGCGCTGCAGGCGCTGTTTGCGCTGGGCCTGGCGGACTCGTTCCGCATGTTCGAGCAGGCCGAGAAGACCTTCAGCTGGTGGGATTACCGCATGCTGGGCTTCCAGAAGAACAAGGGCGTGCGCATCGACCATATCCTGCTGTCGCCGCCGCTGGCCGCGCGCTGCACCGCCTGCGTGGTGGACCGCGCGCCGCGCAAGTGGGAGCAGCCGTCCGACCACGCGCCGGTGATCGCCACGCTCAGCGACTAGGCCGTTTAGTCAGCTCAGCCGCTCCAGCATGTGCTGCGCGTTTTCGTGCGGCACCGGCTGCGAGAACAGATAGCCTTGCGCGTACTGGCAGCCCTGCTGCTGCAGCAGGGCGAACTGGGCTTCCGTCTCCACCCCTTCCGCCACCACCGGCATCTGCAGGCTGTCCGACAGCGCGATGATGGCCGCCACGATGGCGCGGTCTTCCGCGCTGTGCTCCAGGTCCTTGATGAAGGCGCGGTCGATCTTGATCTTCCTCACCGGGAAGCGCTTCAGGTAGGCCAGGCTGGAGTAGCCGGTGCCGAAATCGTCGATCGACAGGCGGATCCCCATCGCGTTGATCTGCCCCAGGATCTCCAGCGTATGCTCGCCGTGCTGCATCAGCGCCGTTTCCGTGATCTCGAACTCGATCATGGCCGGGTCGATGCCGGTTTCGTCCAGGATGCGGCGCACCGATTCCACCAGGCCGCGGTGCATGAACTGGCGCGCCGACAGGTTCACCGCCAGCGGCACCGGCTGCAGCCCCATTTTCAGCCATTCCATGCTCTGCTCGCAGGCGCGCCGCATCACCCATTCGCCGATCGGCACGATCATGCCGTTTTCCTCGATCAGCGGGATGAAGCTGTCCGGCATCACCAGGCCCAGGCCCGGCCTGCGCCAGCGCAGCAGCACCTCCATGGCGTGCACGCGGCGCGTGGCAATGTCCATGATGGGCTGGAAGTGCGGCTCGAACTGGCCCAGCGCCAGCGCGCTGCGCAGGCTGTTCTCCAGTTCGAAATGCTGGGCCGCCGACACGTTCATCTTCTGCGTGAAGAACTGGTAGTTGTTGCGGCCGGAAGCCTTGGCGTGGTACATGGCGCCGTCGGCGTGCCGCATCAGTGTCTCCACGTCCTCGCCGTCGTCCGGGAACACGCAAATGCCGATCGACGGCGTGATGTGCAGCATGCGCCCTTCCAGCGGGAAGGGCACGGCCAGCGCCTCGATGATCTTCTCGGCCACCCGGCTGGCTTCCTCGATGGAGCGGATGCCCGGCACCAGCACCACGAATTCGTCGCCGCCCAGGCGCGCCACGGTGTCGCTGGCGCGCACCGCGCGGCACAGCCTGCTGGCCACTTCCTTGAGCAGCTGGTCGCCGGTCAGGTGGCCCAGCGAATCGTTGATGGTCTTGAAACGGTCCAGGTCCAGGAACATCACGGCCAGGCGCCGGTCCGAGCGCTGCGCGGCCAGCATGGCGCGGTCCAGGCGGTCGGCCAGCAGGGCACGGTTGGGCAGGCCGGTCAGGCTGTCGTGGTAGGCCATGTGGTGCACCCTTGCCTCGGCCTGGCGCCGCTCCACGATCTCGCCCTGCAGCTGCGCGTTGGCGCCGGCCAGTTCGGCGGTGCGTTCGAGCACCCGCACTTCCAGTTCGTCGCGCGCCTGGCGCACCGCTTCGGCGTCGGCGCGGCGCGCTGTGATGTCGTCCACCAGCCATACCGAGCGGCCGTTGGGCTGCGCCATGTCGAACGGGCGGCCGGACAGGCGCGCCCAGAAGCGGCTGCCGTCCTTGCGCACCAGCTGGTACTCGGAAGTGTTGACGTGGCCGGCCTGGAAATCGCGCGCGGTTTCCTTGCGCGCCGCGTCCCAGGCCTGCAGGTCGGGGTAGAAGGCCTGCACGCTCAGGTTGTTCATTTCGCCCGGCGCATAGCCGAACAGCTCTTCCATCTTGGCGTTGCAGCGCAGGTTGTAGCCGCCCTCGCACACCGAGATGCCCAGCACCGCGCTGTCCAGGATCGCCTGGTTTTCCAGCAGCGCGTTGCGCAGCGATTCCTCGGCCAGCTTTTGTTCGGTGCGATCCTCGGCGATCCAGATGGTGCCCTGGCTCGGGTCGTCCGGATTGACCACGTAGGCGATCAGCTGGGCCCAGAAGGTGGTGTTGTCCTTGCGCCGCATTTCCACTTCGGTCAGGAAGGGCTTGCCCACCATCAGGAAGGGGGTGGCGGCAGCGCCCAGGCGCTCGTAGGCGTCCTGCGTGGGGTAGAGCGACATGCCGGGCAAGCCCAGGCCCTCGTCGCCGTCGTAGCGGAACATCTCGGCGAAGCCGCGGTTGTAGCGCGTGATCACCCGGTTCTTGGTGAACAGGATGCTGATCGACGCGTTGGTCATGATGGCTTCGACTTCCATCTGCGTCTGGCGCGAGAGCGTGATGTCCTCCAGGATCCAGATGGTGCCGCCGTCGCCGCTTTCGTGGCTGATGGCCTGCGCGCGCACGCGGCACCACAGCAGGCTGCCGTCCTTGCGCTTGAACTGGAATTCCTTCTTTTCGAAAGGCAGGCCGCTGCCGAGCAGCGGGCCGGCTTCGCGGCCGAACTCCGCATACGCCTGCAGCGACGGGAACACCTCCACCGACGGCCGCCCATACATCTCGTCGCGCGTGTAGCCGAACATTTCGGCCATGCGCGGATTGCAGCTCAGCAGCGTCTGCGCCTTGGTGAACAGGATGCCGACCGAGGCGTTGTCCAGGATGGCGTTCTGTTCCATCAGCACCTTGCGCATGCTTTCCTCGGCCGCGCGCTGCTCGCTGATGTCCTCCACGATCCAGACCGTGCCCTCGGCGATGTCCGACGGGTCCAGCGAGCGCCCGTAGATGCGGCCCCAGAACAGCGCACCATCCTTGCGGCGCAGCTGCACTTCGGATTTGTAGGACTGGCCCTGCACCAGCAAGGGACGCGACTGCTCGGCCACGCGCAGGCGGATCTCGTCCGTGGCGTACAGCATGTTGCCGCTGGCCCCTTCCATCTCGTCGCGCGCGTAGCCGAACATTTCGGCCGCGCGGATATTGCATTCGATGATGAAGCCGGCCTTGCCGAAGATGATGCCAACCGCCGCGTTCTCGAGGATGGCCTGCTGTTCCAGCAGCGTCTTGCGCAGCGCGCGCTGGTCGCGCTGGAAGCTGCTGGTGTCGTGGAACACCAGGATGGCGCCGCCGGCCGCGCCTTCGCCCGGCAGCGGCTTGAGCGTGGCTTGCACCGGGATGTACTGGCCGTCCGCGTGCGCCAGGCAGCTGTCCCACTTCAGCAGCGCGCAGGCGCCCGCCTCCAGCGCCTGCTTCAGCCGCGCGGCGCTGTCGGCGCGCGCGTGGCGCGCGAACACGTCGGCCGCCGGATGGCCCTGGGCGGCAAAGCCGAGCAACTGGTCCAGCTCCGGGCTGGATGCGAGCACCAGCCCGTCGCCGCCGCACGCGCACGCGGGCAGGCCGATCAGCAGCAAAGCCTCGGCCACGGAATCCGGATGGGGCGGAATACGACTCATGTACACCTTGGCACCTTGTTAGAAACGATGCCTGTCTCCAGCGGCAGCGTAGTTGGCAGATCATAACCACAAACCGCCGTTATTGCCACCGGACTGCCCGACATCGCCCTCTAAAAGCGACTATGCCCGGTCTGGCCGGGCATAGTTACAACAATACGCCTGAAACTGCCCGGCGTGTCAGTGCGCGCTGGCTCCGGCAGCGCCGATGCCGGTCTCCGAGCGCATTTGCTGCGCCTCGTAGCCGGCGCGGTCGATGCGGGCGCGTGCGCTCTTGTCCAGCAGCGAGAACAGGCAGATGCCGAGGAAGCCGGCCGGCATCGAGAAGATGGCCGGCGAAGCGTACGGGAACACCTCGGCGGCATTGCCAAGCACGTCCACCCACACCGACTTCGACAGCACCGTCAGCACCACGGCGGAGATCAGGCCGATAAAGCCGCCGATGGTGGCGCCGCGGGTGGTGCAGTCCTTCCATAGGACCGACATGAACAGCACCGGGAAGTTGGCCGACGCGGCGATGGCAAAGGCCAGCGATACCATGAAGGCAATGTTCTGCTTCTCGAACACGATGCCCAGCACCACGGCGACCACGCCCAGCGCGATGGTGGTCAGGCGCGACACGCGCAGTTCGCTGGTGCTGCTGGCCTTGCCCTTCTTGAAGACAGTGGCGTACAGGTCATGCGACACGGCCGAAGCACCCGACAGCGTCAGGCCGGCCACCACCGCCAGGATGGTGGCAAAGGCCACTGCGGAGATGAAGCCCAGGAAGACGTCGCCGCCCACGGCCTTGGCCAGGTGGATAGCCGCCATGTTGTTCCCGCCCAGCAGTTTGCCGGCGGCGTCCTTGAACTCCGGATTGGTGCTCACCAGTACGATGGCGCCGAAGCCGATGATGAAGGTCAGCACGTAGAAGTAGGCGATCCAGGTGGTGGCCCAGAACACCGACTTGCGCGCTTCCTTCGCGCTTGGCACGGTGAAGAACCGCATCAGGATGTGCGGCAGCCCGGCGGTGCCGAACATCAGCGCCATGCCGAAGGAGATCGCGGAGACCGGGTCCTTGATAAAGGTGCCGGGCCCCATGATGGCGTCGCCCTTGGCATGCACTTCAACCGATTTGGCGAACAGCGCTTCGGGACTGAAGTTGAACTGCGCCAGCACCACGATGGCCATGAAGCTGGCGCCGCCGAGCAGCATCACCGCCTTGATGATCTGCACCCAGGTGGTGGCGGTCATGCCGCCGAACAGCACGTAGATCATCATCAGCGAGCCGACCAGCACCACCGCGATCCAGTATTCGAGACCGAACAGCAGCTTGATCAGCTGACCGGCGCCGACCATCTGCGCGATCAGGTAGAAGGCCACCACCACCAGCGTGCCGGAGGCCGAGAAAATGCGGATCGGCGCCTGCTTGAAGCGGTAGGCGGCAACGTCGGCAAAAGTGAAGCGGCCCAGGTTGCGCAAGCGCTCCGCCATCAGGAAGGTGATCACGGGCCAGCCCACCAGGAAGCCGATGGCGTAGATCAAGCCGTCGTAGCCGTTCAGGAACACTGCGGCGGAAATGCCGAGGAAGGAAGCGGCCGACATGTAGTCGCCGGCGATGGCCAGGCCATTCTGGAAACCGGTGATGCCGCCGCCGGCGGTGTAGAAGTCGGACGCCGACTTGGTCTTGGCCGCCGCCCACTTGGTGACGAACAGCGTGAACACGACGAAGGCGCCGAACATCACGATGGCGGTCCAGTTGGTGGGCTGGCGCTCGGCCTGGCCGAGGTCGGCCCCGGCCGCCAGCGCGGCGCCGCTGGCACCCAGCAGCGCCAGCGCGCCAAGCCAGCTCAGGCTGCGTTGCGCGGCGTTCATGCTTGCACCCGCTGCTGTATGGCCTGGGTCAGCTCGTCGAACTGGCCGTTGGCGCGGCGCACATAGACCGCCGTGACCAGCACCGTGAACACGATGACGAGCAAGCCGATCGGCATGCCCCAGGTCATCACGCCGGCGCCGGTTTTCGCGGCGAGGAATTCCTTGTTGAAGGCGATCAGCAAGATGTAGCCGTAGTAGACCAGCATCATGAGCGCGGTCAGCGCCCAGCCGTAGCGGGAGCGCGACTTGACCAGCTGATGGTAGCTGGGGTCGCGCTTGATTTGTTGAACGAGATCGTCATGCACGGCTTGTCTCCTTGGGTTTGATATGTGGACGGTGCTCTTTTCCCAGAGCTTGCGTCCACAATAAACCGCCAGACTTACCGGCCCCTTACGCGTCCTGAAAAAAATTCAGAACGCGTCACCGGGCACGCGCACCCAGCCTTCCATCAGCACCCGCGCGCTGCGGCTCATGATGGCCTTGGTGACGCTCCATTCAGCGCCAGCCTGGGTCGCTTCGGCGCCGACGCGCAAGGTGCCCGACGGATGGCCGAAGCGCACCGCGCTGCGCGCGCCGCCGCCCGCCGCCAAATTGACCAGCGTGCCCGGCACCGCAGCGGCCGTGCCGATGGCCACTGCTGCGGTGCCCATCATGGCGTGGTGCAGCTTGCCCATCGACAGCGCACGCACCAGCAAATCGATATCGCCCGCAGCCACTGGCTTGCCGCTGGAAGACAGGTAAGCAGACGGCGGCGCAACGAAGGCCACCTTCGGGGTGTGCTGCCGCTGCGCGGCTTCATCGATATGCTTGATGAGGCCCATGCGCAGCGCGCCGTAGGCGCGGATGGCTTCAAAGCGCGCCAGCGCCTTGCTGTCGCCGTTGATCACGTCCTGCAGTTCGGTACCGGTGTAGCCGATGTCTTCCGCGTTGACGAAGATGGTCGGAATGCCGGCGTTGATCATGGTTGCTTTGAAGGTGCCGACGCCCGGCACTTCCAGTTCATCGACCAGGTTCCCGGTCGGGAACATCGACTTGCTCGCCCCCTCGCCCGCGCCCTCCTCGTCCGCCGCCGGGTCCATGAACTCGAGCTGCACTTCGGCCGCCGGGAAGGTCACGCCGTCCAGTTCGAAGTCGCCGGTTTCCTGCACTTCGCCATTGTTCATGGGAACGTGGGCGATGATGGTCTTGCCGATGTTGGCCTGCCAGATGCGCACCACGGCCACGCCGTCGCGCGGCACGCGGCCAGCATCCACCAGGCCTCCGCTGATGGCGAAGGCGCCGACGGCCGCCGACAGGTTGCCGCAGTTGCCGCTCCAGTCGACGAAGGCCTTGTCGATGGCGACCTGGCCGAACAGGTAGTCGACATCGTGCTCCGGCCTGGCGCTTTTCGACAGGATCACCGTTTTGCTGGTGCTCGATGTGGCGCCGCCCATGCCGTCGATCTGCTTGCCATACGGGTCCGGGCTGCCGATCACGCGCAGCAGCAAGGCGTCGCGCGCCTTGCCCGGAAGCTGCGCCGCTTGCGGCAGGTCCTGCAGGCGGAAGAACACGCCCTTGCTGGTGCCGCCACGCATATAGGTGGCGGCAATCTTGATTTGAGCCTGGTGTGCCATGGTCATGCAGCCTTTGCCGATTCGAGGAAATCCTGTGCGAAGCGCTGCAACACACCGCCCGCTTCGTAGATCGACACTTCCTCCGCCGTGTCCAGGCGGCAGATCACCGGTACCTCGACGGTGTCGCCGTTCCTGCGGTGGATCACCAGCGTGAGCACGGCGCGCGGCGTGCGCTCGCCTTTCACATCGAAGGTCTCGGTGCCGTCGATGCCCAGGGTCAGGCGGTTCACGCCCGGCGTAAACTCCAGCGGCAGCACGCCCATGCCCACCAGGTTGGTGCGGTGGATGCGCTCGAAGCCTTCGGCCGCGATCGCTTCCACGCCGGCCAGGCGCACGCCTTTGGCGGCCCAGTCGCGCGAAGAACCCTGGCCATAGTCCGCGCCGGCGATCACGATCAGCGGCTGCTTGCGCTCCATATAGGTTTCAATGGCTTCCCACATGCGCGTGACCTTGCCTTCCGGCTCGATGCGCGCCAGCGAACCGGCTTTCACCTTGCCGTCTTCCAGCACCATTTCGTTCTTCAGCGTCGGGTTGGCAAAGGTGGCGCGCTGCGCGGTCAGGTGGTCGCCGCGGTGGGTGGCGTAGGAATTGAAGTCCTCTTCCGGCAAGCCCATTTTCGCCAGGTATTCGCCGGCCGCGCTGTCGAGCATGATGGCGTTCGACGGCGACAGGTGGTCGGTGGTGATGTTGTCGCCCAGCACCGCCAGCGGACGCATGCCGGCCAGGCTGCGCGCGCCGGCCAGCGCGCCTTCCCAGTACGGCGGGCGGCGGATGTAGGTGGTCTGCGGACGCCAGTCGTACAGCGGGCTGACGTTCACGCCGTCGTCGGCCTGCTTGGCGAACATCGGGATGTAGACCTTGTGGAAGTGCTCGGGCTTGACGCTGGCCGCGACCAGGGCGTCGATGTCTTCGTCGCTCGGCCAGATGTCGGCCAGGCGGATCTCCTTGCCGTCGGCCGTCACGCCCAGCACATCCTTTTCGATGTCGAAGCGGATGGTGCCGGCGATGGCGTAGGCCACCACCAGCGGCGGCGAAGCCAGGAAGGCCTGCTTGGCGTAGGGATGGATGCGGCCGTCGAAGTTGCGGTTGCCGGACAGGACAGCGGTGGCGTACAAGTCGCGCTCGATGACTTCCTTCTGGATGACAGGGTCGAGCGCCCCCGACATGCCGTTGCAGGTGGTGCAGGCGTATGCCACCACGCCGAAGCCCAGCTGTTCCAGCTCGCGCATCAGGTGCGCCTCTTCCAGGTACAGCGTCACGGCCTTGGAACCGGGCGCCAGCGAGCTTTTCACCCAGGGCTTGCGGCTTAGGCCCAGCTTGTTGGCGTTGCGCGCCAGCAGGCCGGCAGCGATCATGTTGCGCGGGTTGTTGGTATTGGTGCAGCTGGTGATGGCGGCGATGATGACGGCGCCGTCCGGCATCAAGCCCGGCTCGCTTTCCACCACGCCGGAAATGCCGCGCGCGGCCAACTCGGAGGTCGGCACCCGCTTGTGGGGATTGGACGGGCCGGCGATATTGCGCACCACCGTCGAGAGATCGAAGCGGATCACGCGTTCGTACTCGGCGTGCTTGAGTTCATCGGCCCACAGGCCGGTCTCCTTGGCGTAGACCTCCACCAGGTCCACCAGCGCGGCGTCGCGGCCGGTCAGCTTCAGGTACTTGATGGTCTGGTCGTCGATGTAGAACATGGCGGCGGTGGAACCGAATTCCGGCGCCATGTTGGAGATCGTCGCGCGGTCGCCCAGTGTCAGGTGGGTAGCGCCCTCGCCGAAGAACTCCAGGTAGGACGACACCACTTTTTCCTTGCGCAGGAATTCGGTCAGCGCCAGCACCGTATCGGTGGCGGTGATGCCTTCGCCCGGCTTGCCGGTCAGCTCCACGCCGATGATATCCGGCAGGCGCATCCAGGAGGCGCGGCCCAGCATCACGCTCTCCGCTTCCAGGCCGCCCACGCCGATGGCGATCACGCCCAGCGCGTCCACCATCGGGGTATGCGAGTCGGTGCCCACCAGCGTGTCCGGATAGGCCACGCCGTTCTGCACCTGCACCACGGGCGACATGCGCTCCAGGTTGATCTGGTGCAGGATGCCGTTTCCGGGCGGGATCACATCGACATTCTTGAACGCCTTCTTGGTCCAGTTGATAAAGTCGAAGCGGTCTTCGTTGCGCCGGTCTTCAATGGCGCGATTCTTGTCGAAAGCGTCAGGATCGAAGCCGCCGCATTCCACCGCCAGCGAGTGGTCCACCACCAGCTGGGTCGGCACCACCGGGTTGACCAGGGCCGGATCGCCGCCCTGCAGGGCGATGGCGTCGCGCAGGCCGGCCAGGTCCACCAGCGCGGTCTGGCCCAGGATGTCGTGGCACACTACGCGGGCGGGGAACCACGGGAAGTCCAGGTCGCGCTTGCGTTCTATCAGCTGGGACAGCGACGCGTTCAGCGTGGCCGGGTCGCAGCGGCGCACCAGGTTCTCGGCCAGCACGCGCGAGGTGTACGGCAGCTTGTCGTACGCGCCTGGCTGGATGGCATCGACCGCGGCACGCGCGTCGAAGTAGTCTAGCTTGGTGCCCGGGAGGGGCTTGCGGTGAGCGGAGTTCATTATTTACGGTCCTTGATCGGCACGAAACTCAGGTCGTCCGGGCCGACGTAGTTCGCGCTCGGGCGGATGATCTTGTTGTCGATGCGCTGCTCAATGATGTGGGCGGCCCAGCCGGAGGTGCGCGAAATGACGAACAGCGGCGTGAACATGGCGGTCGGCACGCCCATCATGTGGTAGGACACGGCCGAGAACCAGTCCAGGTTGGGGAACATCTTCTTGATTTCCCACATCACCGACTCCAGGCGCTCGGCGATGTCGAACATCTTGGTCGAACCGGCTTCCTCGGACAGCTTGCGCGCGACCTCCTTGATGACCACGTTGCGCGGGTCGGAGATGGTGTACACGGGATGGCCGAAGCCGATCACCACTTCCTTGTTTTCCACGCGCTTGCGGATGTCCGCTTCGGCTTCGTCGGCGTTCTCGTAGCGCTTCTGGATCTCGAACGCGAACTCGTTGGCGCCGCCGTGTTTCGGGCCGCGCAGCGCGCCGATGGCGCCGGTGATGGCCGAGTGGATGTCGGAACCGGTGCCGGCGATGACGCGGCTGGTGAAGGTGGATGCGTTGAACTCGTGTTCCGCGTACAGGATCAGCGACACGTGCATGGCTTTGACCCACGATGCGCTCGGCTTCTCGCCATGCAGCAGGTGCAGGAAGTGGCCGCCGATGGAGTCATCGTCGGTTTCCACTTCGATGCGTTTGCCGTTATGGCTGTAGTGGTACCAGTACAGCAGCATGGAGCCGAAGGACGCCATCAGGCGGTCGGCGATGTCGCGCGCACCCGGCACGTTGTGGTCATCCTTTTCCGGCAGCACGCAGCCCAGCACGGAGCAGCCGGTGCGCATCACGTCCATCGGGTGGGCCGACGCTGGCAGCGCTTCGAGCGCCGACTTGACCGCCTGCGGCAGGCCGCGCAGCGATTTCAGCCTGGCCTTGTAGCCGCGCAGTTCCGATTCGGTGGGCAGCTTGCCGTGCACCAGCAGGAAGGCGATTTCCTCGAACTCGCTGGTGGTGGCCACGTCCAGGATGTCGTAGCCGCGGTAGTGCAGGTCGTTGCCGGTTTTACCGACCGAGCACAATGCGGTATTGCCGGCGGTAACGCCGGACAGGGCAACGGATTTTTTAGGCTTGAAGGTAGGGGCTTGTTCGGTCATTTGGGGTCTCCTCGATTAGCTATTTTTTTTCGCAGCGAACAGGGCGTCCAGCTTCTGTTCGAAGTCGTGGTAGTTGATGCGCTCATACAGCTCCTGGCGGGTCTGCATGGTGTCCAGCACGCCCTGCTGGGTGCCGTCGCGGCGGATCGCGCCGTAGACGTTTTCCGCAGCCTTGTTCATGGCGCGGAAGGCGGACAGCGGGTACAGCACCAGGCCGACGTCGGCCGAGCGCAGCTCGTCCACCGTGAACAGCGGGGTGGCGCCGAACTCGGTGATGTTGGCCAGGATGGGCACGCCCACCGCCTTGGCGAACTGCTTGTACATGTCGAGCGAGATCATCGCTTCAGGGAAGATCATGTCGGCGCCGGCTTCCACGCAGGCCACGGCGCGCTCGATGGCGGCGTCCAGGCCTTCCACGGCCAGCGCGTCGGTGCGGGCCATGATGACGAAGTTCTCGTCGGTGCGCGCATCGACGGCGGCCTTGATGCGGTCCACCATCTCTGCCTTCGATACGATTTCCTTGCCCGGACGGTGGCCGCAGCGCTTGGCGCCCACCTGGTCTTCGATGTGCATGGCGGCGGCGCCGAACTTGATCATGGACTTGACGGTGCGCGCCACATTGAAGGCGGAAGCGCCAAAGCCGGTGTCCACGTCCACCAGCAGCGGCAGGTCGCACACGTCGGTGATGCGGCGCACGTCGGTCAGCACGTCGTCCAGGTTGGAGATGCCCAGGTCGGGCAGGCCCAGCGAACCGGCTGCGACGCCGCCGCCGGACAGGTAGATGGCCTTGAAGCCGGCGCGCTTGGCCAGCAGCGCGTGGTTGGCGTTGATGGCGCCGACGACCTGCAGCGGGGACTCTTCCTGGACGGCTTTGCGGAACGCGGCGCCTGCGGAGTATTGGCTCATGTGATGCCCTTTCAAGTTAGGTTGCAGCCACTATTGCAAATGCCGTGCCAGATGCTGAAGTACCGCAAAATCAAGCACTTGCCTCCATGGGCAACAGCGTTGCGTGTTTCATATTGAAACACAATGAAACATTGAAACCAGAATGGACTACAATTGAAACATGCGCCATGCTTCTCCCCCGCCCTTCGATGCCGCCGACAAACCCGTAATCTGGACGGTGGCCGTGTCGCGCCTGTCCGAGCTGTTCCGTGACATCACGCTGGAATACGACGAGCTGGCCACGATAGAACCGATCAACCTCGGTTTCGACGAGGCGGCGCGCCACATCCGCGAACGCATGGCCACGGAGCGCTGCGACGCGGTGATCGCAGCCGGCTCCAACGCGGCCTACCTGAAGGGGCGGCTGTCGGTGCCGGTAGTGATCGCCAAGGCCAGCGGTTTCGACGTGATGCAGGCACTGGCGCGCGCGCGGCGGGTGTCCGAACGCATCGGCGTCATCACCTACCAGGACAAGATGACCGAGCTGGCCGAGTTTACCGCCACCTTCGGTTTCGACGTGGCGCAGCGCACCTACGCCACCGAAGAGGATGCAAGGGCCCAGATCAACGACCTGAAGGCGTCCGGCGTGCGCGCCATCGTCGGCGCGGGGCTGATCACCGACCTGGCCGAGGAAGCCGGGCTGACGGCGGTGTTCATGTACTCCGCCGCATCGATCCGGCGCGCCTTCGACGACGCACTGGAAATGGCGCGCCTGACCCAGCTCGAGGCGAACCGCGCGCGCAGCCGCGTGGGCGTGGTGGCGGACACGCTGCGCGCGCGCCATGGCCTGAACGATCTGCGCGGCGAATCGGCCGCGATGGAAAAGACGCGGCAGGCCGTGGTGCTGTACGCGAAGTCACCCGCCACGGTGCTGATCCAGGGCGAGACCGGCTGCGGCAAGGAACTGGTGGCGCAGGCCATCCACCGCGAAGCGCCGCGCGCGCTGGGGGCGAACCGGCCCTTCGTGGCGGTCAATTGCGGCGCCATCGCCGAGTCGCTGCTGGAGTCCGAACTGTTCGGGCATGAGGAAGGCGCGTTCACCGGCGCGCGGCGCGGCGGGCACGCGGGACTGTTCGAAGCGGCCAACCGGGGCACGCTGTTTTTGGACGAAATCGGCGAAATGCCGCTGGCGCTGCAAACGCGCCTGCTGCGGGTGCTGGAGGAGCGCGAAGTGGTGCGGGTCGGCGGCACGCGGCCGATCGCCATCAACGTGCGCATCATCAGCGCTACCCACTGCGACCTCGAGCAGCGTGTGCGCGAAGGCCGCTTCCGCGCCGACCTGTTCTACCGGCTGGCGGTGCTGCGCCTGGCGCTGCCGCCGCTGCGCAAGCGCGCGGACGATATCGTTCCGCTGGCGGAGTGGTCGCTGAAGAACGCGCTGGCGGCGCTGGGCGCGCGGCCGCATCCCAATCTGCACGCCGAAATCAGCGCCTGCGCCCCGCTGCTGCTGGGCTACGGCTGGCCGGGCAACGTGCGCGAACTGCGCAACCTGACCGAACGGCTGGCGCTGTTCCTGGCGGCCGAGCCGCTGCAGGCGCTCACTCCAGGTTTCGTGCTGGGCGTCGCGCCCGAGCTGCAGGGCAGCGCCAGCATGGCGGCGGCAGGCGCCGGAGCGGCCCTGGCAGCCGCCAGCGGCCTCTTGCCGTCGCCCGCCGCGTCGGCGGGCGGCACTGGCAGCCAGGAAAGTGCCAGCGCCGTTCTCGCACGTTTCGGCGGCCGCCGCGACGCCGCCGCCGACTACCTCGGCATCAGCCGCACCACCCTCTGGCGCCGCCTGCGCGCCGAGCAGGGTAGCTAGCGCCTCCCCCAGGCGGCTTACGCGCCAGGCGCCAAGCCGCCCTACCGCCGCGCAACCCGCCAATCAACACCGCAGCCGCCGGCTATTTACTCTTGTCCGGGAAGGCCGGACGCACCGGACGCACAGGAGGGTTCTTCACCAGTTCGGCCTTGATCACCTCGATCGCCTTCTCCAGCTGCGGATCGCGGCCCGCGATCACCAGTGCCGGGGTCTGCTCGACCTCGATATCCGGCGCCACGCCCTCGTTCTCCACGCCCCAGCCGCCGTCGCGCGTCCAGAACGCCAGGTTGGGCGCCATGATGAAACCGCCGTCCATCAGCACCGGGAAGCCGAGAATGCCCACCAGCCCGCCCCAGGTGCGCTTGCCGATCAAAGGTCCCATCTGGTTTTTGCGGAACATCCACGGCAACAGGTCGCCGCCGGAACCGGCCGTCTCGTCGATCAGCATGGCGCGCGGGCCCTGGATGGAGGCCGACGGCGTCTTCATGTCGGCGCCGTAGCGCATGGTCCACCACGCGATCTCCTTCTTCTGCAGGATCTCGATGTAGTAGTCGGCCACGCTGCCGCCGCCGTTGAAGCGCTCGTCGATGATGACGGCGTCCTTGTCGGCCTGCGGGAAGAAGTAGCGCTTGAAGTAGGTGTGGCCCAGCCCCGCCGTATTCGGCACGTAGACGTAGGCCACGCGGCCGTTAGTGGCCGCGTGCACCTTGCGGATATTCCCTTCCACCCAGTCGCGGTTGCGCAGCGCGTCCTCGTTCGCCACCGGCACCACGGTGATGGTGCGCGACTTGCTGCCGTCCGGATTGGGGCCGACGGTGATGTCGATGGCCTTGTTGGCGGTGTTCTCGAACGCGCTGTACAGATTGGTCGGCGGCAGCAGCGGACGGCTTTCCACCGCCAGCAGGTACTCGCCGGCCTTCACGTTCAGGCCCGGCTCGGTGAGCGGCGCGCGCAGCGTGGGGTTCCAGTTCAAGCCGCCGTACACTTTCTTGAAGCGGTAGTGGCCATTGGCGATCTCGTAGTCCGCGCCCAGCAGGCCGCCCGGCACGGCGCGGCTTTCGACGAAGTTGTCGCCGCCGCCGCCGCGATGGTGGCCCACCGCCAGTTCACTGCACATCCACTGGATCAGGCGGTTCAGGTCCGCGCGGCTGGACAGGTCGGGCAGGAAGGCGGCGTACTTGTCGCGCATCTTGTTCCAGTCCACGCCGTGCATGCCGGGGTCGTAGAAGAAGTCGCGGTTGATGCGCCATGCTTCATTGAAGATCTGCACCCACTCGGCGCGCGGTTCGGCCTTCACTTCAATGTTGTCGACCTTGATGCGGCCTTCGCCGGCCGGCAGCATCTTGCCGGTGGCCGAACCCATCACCCAGTTTTCCTTGTGCTTGTAGAGCAGCTTCTTGCCGTCCGCCGAGATGTCGTAGCCATCCACTTCCGCCACCAGGGTTTCCGCCTTGCGGTCCTTCAGGTCGAAGCGCTGCACCGCCTTCTTGCCGTCCGCCTCGCGCATGAAGAAGATCTGCCCGGCGGCGCCGGCTTCCAGCTCGGAGATCTGCGCGGCGGGCACCGGCAGATCGATGATGCGGGTTTCGATACCGTCGAAATCGATGGAAATCGGGGCCACCACGGCCAGCGCCACCTTCGGGTCGTCGCGCCCGGTTTTCGGATCAACCTTGGGCGGCTCGGCCGCTTCGGCTTCGGCCTTGGCGGCCTTGGCCGCGTCCTTCGCCGTGTCTTTTTTCTCCGGCTCTTTCGGGGCCGATGGCGGCGCGCCCTTCTCCTCGTCGCTTTCCTTGATCAGCGGCGACGGCAGGTCGCGCCGCAGCACCGCCATCCAGATGGTGCGCGTGACCAGGTTGTCCTCGTTCTGCTGCGAGAACCAGTTGTTGCTTGGGCCGGCGTTGGTGGAGGCGAAGAAGTACAGGTATTTGCCGCTCTTGTCGAACACGGGATTGGCCACATCGGACAGGCCGTCGGTCACCGCGTACGATTTATTCTGTTCCAGCGAGTAGATGTAGGCGGAGCGCGTGTAGCTCATCGAATTGAGCGTGTAGGCGATCCAGCGCGAGTCGGGCGCCCAGGCTGCGCGCAGAGTCTTGTTCACGCCGTACAGCGGCTCGGCGGCCACCTTTTTTGTCGCGCCGGTGGCAACGTCCAGCACGTACATGGTCCAGGCGTTGTCGGTGTAGGCGATCTTCTTGCAGTCGGGCGACCACACCAGGTTGTCGTAATAGCCGGCGCCGGCGAGCTTGAATTTTCTCGCCGCGCCTTTGCCGTCCTGCTGGCGGATGTGCAGTTCATACTCGCCCGACGCGTCGGAGGTGTACGCCACCGAGCGGCCGTCTGGCGACCAGGCCGGGTTGCGTTCGTGCGCCGACGAGCTCTGCGTCAAGTTGCGCACGTCGCCCTTGTCGGCCGGAATGGTGACGATCTCGCCCCGGAACTCATACGCTACGCGCGCGCCGGACGGGGAAATGGAGGCGTTGCGGATGTATTTGGCGCCACGTACCCAGCGCTCGCGCGACAGTCCCAGGTCCGTGCTGACGCCGACGGTCAGCTTGTTCGCCTTGGCCCCGGCAAGGTCCAGCGTGTGCAGATAACCGGCCTGCTCGTACACCAGCGTGTTGCCCGAGGCAGCGATGTTCAGCACCGGGAAGTCGCGGTGGTTGGTGACCTGGCGCACGGCCTTGGTTTTCAGGTCGTAGGCGTGCAGGTTGAATTCGCCGCTGCGGTCGGAACGGAAGTAGACCGTATCGCCTAGCCACACCGGATCGACGTCGTTGGAATGGGTCGCGGGCTGCGGGATTTTTTCCACCGACTTGTCGCCGAAGCTGTACAGCCACAGGATGGAGTTGGTGCCGCCGCGATAGCGCTTCCACTGCGTGAACGCGGGCGAGAACGGGTTGTACGCCACGCGCTTGCCATCCGGCGAATAGGCAGCGCGCGCGGCGTTCGGGATCTCCAGTTCGGTCTCCACGCCGCCATTCACCGGCACCGTGAACAGCTTGCGGTAGCGGTTGTTGAATGCCGCGCGCGGGGAGGTGAACAGGACGGATTTGCCGTCCGGCGCGAAACCTTGCGCGACATCCGGGCCGGGGTGGTAGGTCAGGCGCCTGGGCACGCCGCCCTCCACCGGCAGCACGTACACGTCGGCATTGCCGTCCAGCTGCGCGGTGTAGGCCAGCAGTTTGCCGTCCGGCGAGAACACGGGATTGGATTTGTCGCCCACGTCCGAGGTCAGGCGGCGCGGCGCGCTGCCGTCCAGGTTGGCCAGCCACAGGTCGCCCGCGTACATGAAGGCGATGTGGCGCGCCGATACGGCCGGCTCGCTCAGCATGCGGGTGTCGCCGGTGTTGGGAAGCGCTGCGGCGGATTGTGCGATCAGCATGGCGCTGGCGGCGGCCAGCGGGGCAATGGCGGTTCTGAGACTGTGTCGTTTCAAGTGTGGCTCGCTCGGTGGTTGGGAACATGGCAATACCTGGTTGGCAAATATACACTACCCCGCCACGCCGTTCATCCTCAATTTTTACCGCTCATCCCAAGGCCGTGGCTGCCCCGGCGGGGCGCCGGTAGCATGGTCTCCATTGCCACCACTCACAAGGAACGACACCATGTTCAAACGCCTGATCTCCCGCACCCTGTTCACCTGCGCGGCGCTGCTGCCCGCCATAGGCGCCACAGCTGCCAGCCATCCCGCCTTCAACGTGAAGGTCACCGGCAGCGGCGCACCCGTGATCCTGATTCCGGGCCTGGCATCCCCTGGCGAGGTGTGGGATGGCACCGTGCAGCGCTTCTGCGCCAAGCGCCAGTGCCATGTGCTGACGCTGGCCGGCTTCGCGGGCACGCCCGCCATCGAGGCGCCGCTGCTGCCAGCGGCCGAGCAACAGCTGTCGGACTATATCGCCGAGCACAGGATGGAACAGCCGGTATTGATCGGGCACAGCATGGGCGCCTACCTGGCGCTGAAGCTCGCGGCTGACCACCCGGCGCAAGTGGGCCGCGTGGTGGTGGTGGACATGTTGCCAGCACTGGCTGCCACGCAGATGCCGAACATGACGCCGGAGCAGCTGGAGGCAGTGGCTGCGCAAGCGCGCGACCGCACCCTGCAGGCGGACGATGCTTCATTCGCAACGCAGCAGCGCCGCACGGCGGGCACCATGGCGAGTTCCGCCGCGGACGTCGAGCGCATCGTGGGCTGGGGCCAGAAGTCCGACCGCAAGGCCATGGCGACCTCGATGTACCAGATGCTGTCGCATGACCTGCGTCCGGACCTGGCGCGCGTGACTGCGCCGACGCTGGTGCTGGCCGGCTGGGCGGCCCACAAGGGCATGCTGCCGCGCAGCGCGATCGAAGCCATGTACCAAGGCCAGTACCGGCTGCTGCCCGACGTGAAATTCGAGCTGACCGACACTGCGCGCCACTTCATCATGTACGACGATCCAGAATGGATGTATGCTCGCATCGACCAATTTTTGAATCAAAAATAATGGACCACGCTACCCGCCCTTGGCCCACGCGCCTTAACTGGTATTGGACACTTCAGCTGATCGGCTGGCTGTGCATCCTGTTGTTTGTACTGGCCACTTATAGCTGGACGCTGCACATGAAGGGCGTGGTGCTGACCACCGTCTGGTCAGCCGCCAGCGGCCTGTTGCTCTCGCATGGCTGGCGCTGGTTTTTCAAGCGCCGAGGGTGGCACACGCCGCGCATTCGCTGGCAAATGTTCGCCTTGCCGGCGCTGGTGCTCTCGCCGCTGCAAGCGGCTAGCGTCACACTGGGCATCAGGCTGATTCAGAACTCGTCGCCGGCGAACTATGGCTTCCTGCCGATGGCGCTGACCTTCTGGGCGCTGGTCTTCATCAGCTGGACCGGTTTCTATCTGATGGTCAAAGCTATCGGCCGTGCGGCGCGCTTCGAGGCGGAGGCGCTGCGGCTGGAAGTAAGTGGCAAGGACGCGGAACTGCGCGCCTTGCAGGCGCAGGTCAATCCGCACTTCTTCTTCAATAGCCTGAACAGCGTGCGCGGCCTGATCTACGAGGATCGCGACGCGGCGGCGCGGATGATAGACCAGCTGGCGAGCCTGATGCGCTATGCGCTGCAATCCGGCCAGACCGGCACCGTCCCGCTGTCTGCGGAAATGGAGGCGGTGCAGGCTTACCTGGCGATCGAACAGATACGCTTCGAGGAGCGCCTGCGCGCCAGCGTGCACATCGACGCCGGCCTGGAGGCGGTGCAGGTGCCGCCGATGGCGCTGCAAACGCTGGTGGAGAACGCCGTGAAGTATGGCGTGGAGAGCAGCACCACGGGCAGCGACATTACCATCACCGCGCGCCGCGCGGGAGGCTGCATACTGATCGAGATCGCCAACACAGGCGCGCTGCGCCAGTTCAGCAATTCCACGCAAGTCGGGCTGAACAACGCGCGCAAGCGGCTGGCGCTGGCGGTGGGACAAGGCGCCAGCCTCGACTTGTCTGAAACCGGCGGCTGTGTGCGCGCCAGGCTGACACTGCCGGAGGCTGCCTGATGCGCGTACTGCTGGTGGACGACGAACGCCTGGCGCGCGCCGAACTGCGCCGCCTGCTGGCCGCGCATCCGGTGATGGAGATCGTAGGCGAGGCGGTCAGCGCGGCCGATGCCGTAACGCAGATCGCGGCGCTGCGGCCCGACCTGCTGCTGCTGGACGTGCAGATGCCCGGCGGCAGCGGTTTCGATCTGTTGGCCTCGCTGGACAATGTACCGGACGTGATCTTCACGACGGCATTCGACCGATTTGCGTTGCAGGCGTTCGAGGTGAATGCTTTGGACTATTTGCAAAAGCCCATCCAGCCGGCGCGCATGGCGGCTGCGCTGGCACGCGCGGCCCAGCGCAGGCAGGCTGCGGCGGCAGTGGCCGCAGCAGGGGCGGCGGCGATGCCTGCCGCCCCCACGGAACCGCCGGCGCCGCACAAGATCTTCATCAAGGACGGCGAGCGCTGCTGGTTCGTCGCGCTGCACGATATCCGTTTATTCGAGTCCGAAGGCAATTACACGCGCGTCTACTTCGATGGCCAGCAGCCGCTCATGCTGCGCACCCTGACGCAGCTGGAGGAGAAGCTCGATCCGCAGCGCTTCTTCCGCGCCAGCCGGCGCCACATCGTCAACCTGGACTGTGTGCGCAGCGTGGCCCCGAACGACGCAGGCGGGCTCGATCTGGTGCTGCAGGGCGGCCCGGCAGTGGAAGTATCCCGCCGCCGCGCAGCCCAGTTCAAACTCCTCTCAAGCTTATGACACCGCTGCTCCTGATCCCCGGCTACATGCTGGATGAAACCCTGTGGGACGACGTGCTGCCGCTGCTTGGCGTGGACCGGCCCATCATCCACGGCAGCCTGCGCGAAGGCGGCGCCGTGGAAGAAATGGCGCGCCGCATCCTGGCCGCCAGCCCGCCGCGCCTCGTGCTGGCCGGTTTTTCCATGGGCGGCTACATCGCCCGCGAGATCGCGCGGCTGGCGCCCGAACGGGTGCAGTCGCTGATTCTGGTCGCCACCTCCAGCCGGCCGGACTCGCAGGCCACGCGCGAACAACGCGCCAAGGCGGCCCGGAATACGCCGCAGGGGCCGTTCCGTGGGCTCAGCAAGGGCGCCATCGTCACGTCGCTGCACCCGGACCAGGCTGGCAACGCCGCGCTGGTCGAGCGCGTGCGCGCCATGGGCGCGCGGCTGGGACGCGACGTGTTCCTGCGCCAGTCGCTGCTGGAACGCGGCGACATGGAACGGCTGGGCGCCATCGCCTGCCCTACCCTGGTAATCGCGGCCGCGCAAGACCAGCTGCGCTCCTTGGCCGAGGCCGAGGAACTGCGCGACGGCATTCCCGCCGCCAGACTGCAAGTGGTCGAGCGCAGCGGGCACCTGATTCCGCTCGAGCAGCCCGCCGCGCTGGCGCAGCTGATGCTGGACTGGCTGCAAGCCAGCCAATAAAGGCAAGGCAAGCCGGACGAAAAAAAACCCGCCACGGAGGCGGGTTCGGGTCTTATTCCACTTCGACGGTTTCCGGCGGCGGGCTTGGTGCGGCGTCCGATTCCGGGAACTCCAGCTTGACCTGGTCTTTCTCGTCCAGGTCCACCGTGACGCGGCCACCGGACACCAGGCGGCCGAACAGCAGCTCGTCGGCCAGCGCCTTGCGGATCATGTCCTGGATCAGGCGCGACATCGGGCGCGCGCCCATCAGCGGATCGAAGCCTTTCTTGCCCAGGAACTTGCGCAGCGCCTCGGTGAATACGGCTTCCACCTTCTTCTCGTGCAGCTGCTCTTCCAGCTGCATCAGGAACTTGTCCACCACGCGCAGGATGATTTCCTCGTCCAGCGCACGGAAGCTGATGGTGGCGTCGATGCGGTTGCGGAACTCCGGCGTGAACATGCGCTTGATGTCGGCCATCTCGTCGCCCGCCTGCTTGGTGGTGGTGAAGCCGATCGACGTCTTCTGCAAGCTCTCGGCGCCCGCATTCGTGGTCATGATGATGATCACGTTGCGGAAGTCGGCCTTGCGTCCGTTGTTGTCGGTCAGCGTGCCATGGTCCATCACCTGCAGCAGGATGTTGAAGATGTCCGGATGCGCCTTCTCGATCTCGTCCAGCAGCAGCACGGCGTGCGGCTTCTTGGTGATCGCCTCGGTCAGCAGGCCGCCCTGGTCGAAACCGACATAGCCCGGCGGCGCGCCGATCAGGCGCGACACGGCGTGGCGCTCCATGTACTCGGACATGTCGAAGCGGATCAGCTCGATGCCCAGGATGAAGGCCAGCTGCTTGGCCACCTCGGTCTTGCCGACGCCGGTCGGACCGGAGAACAGGAAGGAGCCGATCGGCTTGTCGGTCTTGCCCAGGCCGGCGCGCGCCATCTTGATGGCGGACGACAGCGCGTCGATGGCAGGGTCCTGGCCGAACACCACGTTGCGCAGGTCGCGGTCGATGGTCTGCAGCTTGCTGCGGTCGTCCTGGTTGACGGTTTGCGGCGGAATGCGCGCGATCTTGGAAATGATTTCCTCGATCTCGGCCTTGCCGATGGTCTTCTTCTGCTTGGACTTCGGCAGGATGCGCTGCGCGGCGCCGGCCTCGTCGATCACGTCGATGGCCTTGTCCGGCAGGTGGCGGTCATTGATGAAGCGGGCCGCCAGTTCGGCTGCGGTCGACAAGGCGGACGCGGAGTACTTCACGCCGTGGTGTTCCTCGAAGCGCGACTTCAGGCCGCGCAGGATCTGCACGGTCTGCTCGACGGTAGGCTCGTTGACGTCCACTTTCTGGAAGCGGCGGCTCAGCGCGTGGTCCTTCTCGAATACGCCACGGAACTCGGTGTAGGTGGTGGCGCCGACGCATTTCAGCTGGCCGTTGGCCAGGGCCGGCTTGAGCAGGTTGGACGCGTCCAGCGTGCCGCCCGACGCCGAACCGGCGCCGATGATGGTGTGGATCTCGTCGATGAACAGGATGCCGTTCGGGTTGTCCTTGAGCTGCTTGAGCACGGCCTTCAGGCGCTGCTCGAAGTCGCCGCGGTACTTGGTGCCGGCCAGCAGCGCGCCCATGTCCAGCGAGTAGACCACGGCGTTCTGCAGGATTTCCGGCACGTCGCTTTGCGTGATGCGGTAGGCCAGGCCTTCGGCGATGGCGGTCTTGCCCACGCCGGCTTCGCCCACCAGCAGCGGATTGTTCTTGCGGCGGCGGCACAGGATCTGGATCACGCGGTCCACTTCCTCTTCGCGGCCGATCAGCGGATCGATCTTGCCGTCGGCGGCGGCCTTGTTCAGGTTCTGCGTGAACTGGTCGAGCGGGCTTTCCTTCTGCTGGCCCTCGGCGCCGGGGGCGCCCTCTTCCACGCCTTCCGAAGCCTTGGCGGCGTCGCTCTGCTGGTCCTTGCGCACGCCGTGCGAAATGAAGTTGACCACGTCCAGGCGGGTCACGCCCTGCTGGTGCAGGTAGTAGACCGCGTGCGAATCCTTCTCGCCGAAGATGGCCACCAGCACGTTTGCGCCGGTGACTTCCTTCTTGCCGTTGGAAGCGGACTGCACGTGCATGATGGCGCGCTGGATCACCCTCTGGAAGCCCAGCGTCGGCTGGGTATCCACCTCGCCCGTGCCCGGCACGGTCGGCGTGTTATCGCCGATGAAGTTGGTCAGGGTTTTCCGCAGGTCCTCGATGTTGACCGCGCACGCACGCAACACTTCGGCTGCCGACGGATTGTCCAGCAACGCCAGCAGCAGATGCTCTACCGTGATGAATTCATGCCGTGCCTGCCGTGCTTCGACAAACGCCATGTGCAAACTTACTTCCAGTTCCTGCGCAATCATACTTCCTCCATCACACACTGCAGGGGATGGCCTGCCTTGCGTGCATGCGTTAATACAAACTCCACTTTGGTACTCGCGATATCCTTCGAGAAGACGCCGCACACGCCTTTGCCGTAGCGGTGCACGCTCAGCATGATTTGGGTGGCCGTCTCACGGTCCTTGTTGAAGTACTCCTGAATGATGGCCACCACGAACTCCATCGGGGTGTAGTCGTCATTCAGCAACGCCACCTGATACAGGGGAGGCGGTTTTAGCGTCTGCCGTTCCAGCAGCTGTTCGGTATCATGCTTGGTTGCCATACGCTTATATTCTAATGCTTTCGGTGTTGTTGCAACGTGCTTTATGGATGTAAATCCATTTGTATTCCATCTTACGCGTTTTCCCGACTTGGCGCAGATGGCGACCGTCGCGGCAAAATCAAGAGTGGCTTTTTAGACGGGCTGTGCGGCTGTTGCAAGAAAAATACTAATAGCCCCTCGAAAGCGCTTGACATTAAAAATTGTTCCGCCAACAATGCGATATCGACTTGTGCAGAAATGTACATGTTGATAAGAAGTGAGGCGTCGAGGAGGGGGCAGGAAGCTTCTTGCTTTTATGGCTCGTGTGATTCGTTTTTATTGAAAGTTTTTTTTATGGCAACTGGTACCGTTAAGTGGTTCAATGACTCCAAAGGCTTTGGCTTCATCACTCCTGATGATGGCGGCGAGGATTTGTTCGCACACTTCTCCGCGATCAACATGAATGGCTTCAAGACCCTGAAAGAAGGTCAAAAAGTTCAGTTCGAAGTCACCCAAGGCCCTAAAGGCAAGCAAGCTTCCAACATCCAGTCGATGTAAGCAATAGCTTTTTTGGAAGTAAGAAACCCCGCAATCGTGGGGTTTTTTTTTGCCGTGGCGGGCCCGCTACGCCGCCGCGTTCCTCGCGTTCACGGCCTTGTTGAATGCCAGCATGGCATCGCCGATGCGCTTGCTTTCCCTGTCGGTGAATACGCACTCGCCGCAGGCGCCGCAGAAGTCGCCCGTCACATTGGGGATGACGGTCGATTCGCCGTCGTAGGTGTACGGCATGTCCCTGGTCTGGTGCACCAGCGAGCCTTCGCCGCAAAATGGACACTGCATGAATCGCTCCTGTATTCTGTTGTTCTGTAGCATCAGCATACACCAATGAAAAAGGCCCCGCACTCGCTGGGAGTGCGGGGCCCTGCCAACTGCACGGTTGGCGTTACATGTTTTCGATCATCACGTCGCCGAAGCCGGAGCACGACACCTGGGTCGCACCTTCCATCAGGCGCGCGAAGTCGTACGTGACTTTCTTCGAGGCGATGGCTTTTTCGGTGGAAGAAATGATCAGGTCGGCCGCCTCGGTCCAGCCCATGTGGCGCAGCATCATTTCAGCGGACAGGATCAGCGAACCCGGGTTCACGTAATCCTTGCCGGCGTATTTCGGCGCGGTGCCGTGGGTGGCTTCGAACATGGCCACCGAATCGGACAGGTTGGCGCCCGGCGCAATGCCGATGCCGCCCACTTGCGCGGCCAGCGCGTCCGAGATGTAGTCGCCGTTCAGGTTCAGGGTGGCGATCACGCTGTACTCGGCCGGGCGCAGCAGGATCTGCTGCAGGAAGGCGTCGGCGATCGAGTCCTTGACGATGATGTCGCGGCCGGTCTTCGGATTCTTGAACTTGCACCATGGACCGCCGTCGATCAGCTGGGCGCCGAACTCCTTCTGCGCCAGCGCGTAGGCCCAGTCGCGGAAGCCGCCTTCGGTGTACTTCATGATATTGCCCTTGTGGACAATGGTCACCGATGGCTTGTCGTTGTCGATCGCGTACTGGATGGCCTTGCGCACCAGGCGCTCGGTGCCTTCGCGCGACACCGGCTTGATGCCGATGCCCGAGGTGTCCGGGAAGCGGATCTTCTTGACGCCCATTTCCTTGACCAGGAAGTCGATCAGCTTTTTCACGCCTTCGCTGCCCTCCTGGTATTCGATGCCGGCGTAAATGTCTTCCGAGTTTTCGCGGAAGATCACCATGTCGGTCTTCTCCGGCTCGCGCACCGGCGACGGCACACCCTTGAAGTAGCGCACCGGGCGCAGGCAGACGTACAGGTCCAGCTCCTGGCGCAGCGCCACGTTGAGCGAACGGATGCCGCCGCCGACTGGCGTGGTCAGCGGGCCCTTGATCGAAACCACGTAGTCCTTCAGCACTTGCAGCGTCTCTTCCGGCAGCCACACGTCCGGACCGTACACGCTGGTCGACTTCTCGCCGGCGTAGATTTCCATCCAGCTGATCTTGCGCTTGCCGTCGTAGGCCTTGGCCACCGCCGCGTCCACCACCTTGATCATGACCGGGCTGATGTCCACGCCGGTGCCGTCGCCTTCGATGTAGGGGATGATGGGATTGTCGGGTACGGTCAGGGAAAAATCGGCGTTGACGGTGATTTTCTGGCCGTCAGCAGGAACTTTGATATGTTGAAACATCGTGATCTCCGAAATAGTGGGCAAGTCCAGGTAAGCAGGTCTTCTATAAGACATAAGACGTGTGTTTCACATTATGCACCAGTATTTCGCCGGGCGCACGGTACAATTCGTCTATGCCGCTAATCTTATTCAACAAACCATTCCAGGTATTGTGCCAGTTTTCCCCGCAGCCGGAGCGTGAAACGCTGGCGGACTACGTCAAGGTGCCCAATGTGTACCCGGCCGGCCGGCTGGACGCCGACAGCGAAGGCCTGCTGCTGCTCACCGACGACGGCAAGCTGCAGCACGAGATCGCCCACCCGGAGCGCAAGGAGGCCAAGGTCTACCTGGTGCAGGTGGAAGGCGTGCCGGACGCGGCCGCCTTGGCGCGCCTGCAGGCGCCGCTCGACCTGGGCGATTTCACCACCAAGCCGTGCCAGGCGGTGCGCATTGCCGAACCGGGCTGGCTATGGCCGCGCCATCCGCCCATCCGCAGCCGGGCCGACGCGCCGACGGCGTGGCTGGCGATTACACTGCAGGAAGGCAAGAACCGCCAGGTGCGGCGCATGACCGCGGCCATCGGCCACCCTACCCTGCGGCTGGTGCGCAGCGCCATAGGCGGCATTTCGCTGGCCAGCCACCCCTTGATGCCGGGCGAGTGGATGGAAGTGGCGCCGCGCGATTTGAAGCCACGCTGAGCGGCGGCATGCAGACCATCTTGCGATGCGCCGCCCTGCTGGCGGCAGCGGCCCCCGCGCCGGCATCCAGCCAGCAACCGGTCCAGCCGCCCGGCAGCGTCCAGCTGAGCGCGGGCGGGCACCGCATCAGCGCGGAACTGGCCGCCACCGAGGAACAGCGCCGGCAAGGCTTGATGCACCGCGACGCCATGCCGGCCAACAGCGGCATGCTGCTGGTGTTCGACCGGGCTGGCGCGCACTGCCTGTGGATGAAAAATACGCCGCTGCCGCTGTCGGTGGCGTTTATCGGCGCCGACGGGCGCATCGTCAATATCGAAAACATGCGCGCCAACACGCTGGACAGCCACTGCTCCGCGAGCGGCCAGCCGGTGCGCTATGCGCTGCAGATGAATGTGGGCTGGTTCCGCCAGCGCCACATCACGCCCGGCATGAAGGTGGAGCAGTTGCCGGCGCCGCGCTAAGGCGCGCACAAAACACAAAAACCCGCGATGGCTTGCGCCATGCGGGTTTCCTGCCTCATCCTGCCTGGTGCACAGCGGCGCGAACGCCGCCGGCGCAATTAGGCTGCCAGTGCCTTCAGAGCAGCGGCCAGACGGCTCTTGTGGCGAGCTGCCTTGTTTTTGTGGATGATTTTCTTGTCGGCGATGCTGTCGATGGTCGACACGGATGCCTGGAAGATTGCGGTAGCAGCAGCTTTGTCGCCGCCCTGGATCGCTTTACGCACTGCCTTGATTGCGGTGCGCAGGGTCGAACGCTGAGCCGAGTTGTGAGCGTTTTGCTTGACTGCTTGACGAGCGCGTTTGCGCGCTTGTGCGGTATTTGCCATGGTGGTTCCTAATCGTTGTCAAAGTTCGTTTGCAAACAATAGCGTTTGCCAAACAGGTGTTTGTTCAGTCTGTCTGCCTAACCATGTAAGCCAAGGGACGCTGGCAAAACATTAGTGTCTGCGATACTGAAATCTGTACAGCCT